>JAJQES010000013.1 GCA_021201565.1 Tannerellaceae bacterium | reverse complement strand
GCAGAAACACATGGAAGTTTGTAACTTCCATAGGCGCAAAGCGGCTATAATACACTATGCGCCTTTCAACCGTAAGTAAGTTACAAATTTACTTGTAGTTCACTTCCGGGTTACAATCGAGGACCGGTTCCGGCCAAACCTGAAAAAATGGTGGGAGATTCTTTTTCCTCAACGAACTGACATTCCCATTAGGGGGTATCACCTTATAAAATTCGTCATCACCTTCGGTTCTATAGCCGGTAATTCAATCACCTCTTTCCCATAATCAATCACTTTCATCAGCCAGGCCATATTCCGGCCTAATACCTGCATGATCTGCCCCCCTTCCGCGTCATACTCCACTTCGCCTGATGTCATTCCATGAATAGCACTCCAGTAATTAGAAGCCGGAGAGATCATTTCAAAATAATCGATATAATGCTTTAACTGGTCCAGGGCAGCGACACCTCCACTCCGCCGGACAGCAACCACCCCGGCACCCACTTTGTAACGCAATCCGCCCGGATGTTGGCTTAACACATATCCCGCCCGGTCCAGAAAGGCTTTCAGGGTACCATTGATTCCGGAAAAATAGACCGGAGATCCCAGTAAAATGCCATCTGCTTCCCGGATTTTAGGGATCCATTCATTGACCGGATCCTCATCAAAGACACAACGGTCCTGTTTATTGCGGGCACACCAATTGCAAGCCACACAACCCCGTATGACATGTTTACCTACCTGGACAATCTCTACACAGATATCCTGTTTTTCCAGTTCATCCGTCACCATTCGTAACGCCCGGTAGGTATTCCCGTCATTTTTCGGACTTCCGTTAAAAGCCACCACCTTCATCATTCTAATACTTTTACTGCTAAACAGGTAACCCCGGATAAGAGTTTAAACCTACGCTTTTTAATCACTGTCACTTATACTCAGCACATATCTCAATTCCATCCCGTCTAAGATACTGGTATCAATATTTTTCTTTGCATTGGGGGACAGCATGACTAAAAACAGTATTTAAAAGCAAAGGAGGAAAAGTCCTTCTTTTTTAATATCTTTATCCCACGATTCAAACACTTTATCATAACTAAAAACACAATTGTATGAAATGGAAAACCTCCCTTCTGGCTGCCGGTCTTTTTCTATTGACAGGATCAGCCACCGGTCAGCTTCAGGAAGAGACACGGCAGGTTCTTTTTTCCTCAGGCACCGGAACCCCTTATCTGATCAAACCGGATGCAGGAATCAGCGTGGACATGGTTATCCCGGATAGCCCGGTCCCACAACGGCAATTCCTCCGGGTCATAGGGGGTACCCAAATGCCGGGCCGCTTCGCTCCACGTGGTGAAACCCTGTTGCGGGAAGCCGAGTTTCTGATCGACGATCATCTGGACTCTCTCCATGTAAAACGGGACACCTATTCCCTTTATTTCAGGAGCAACAAAGATCCTTATGAACAGGAAGCGTATTACCGTATTCCCGGGTCCAACTTCCGGACCGGTACCTTCACACTCGAAACAGCTGTTAAACGGAAAAATGGAGACAGTAGCAACCATACGTTTGGAGTAAAACTGGAAGTATTTTATAAAAAAGAAGGGTATCATCCGGATGAAGTCTATCATACACCAGACACCATTCTTTACATGCCCCTTCCTTCCGGAAACGGAGAATTTGAACTGGTCAGGAAAGAGTTTACTCTCTCTCACGAAACCGGTAGTATCGTAGCCTGTGTGGGGGGACGGGGATTCAGCGGAGAATACTGGGTGGAAGCACCTCGTTTTTACCAGGACGGGCAGGCACTCCCTCTCATTCCTTTCTGCAGATTTGCCGGCCGGGACAATGACCACAATTATTGGGTAGGGATTAACCTCTCCTCCCGTTTCTGGTCCCGGTGGAAACTGGAATGGAACGGAGAAACTATTTTCAATGATCACATTTTTGACCGGGCCTCCGACATTGCTGACTTTTATATTCCGCTGCCCGGGCATCTGAAAGGAAACGGCCGTTTATCCCTCACGCTCGTAAATGAAGAGATTGTCCATACGTTTCCGTATGAATTACGCTCTCTGGAACTAATCCGGGAAACTGCCCGGGACTTTGAGATCGTTTCCGTTCCCCGCTATCCGGCGGCAGGCGAGCCGGCCGGGATTCTGGTGGAGATCAACAAACCGGGCACTACGCTTACTGTAGCTGCCGGAAAAGAGATCCGGTTTGACCGGTCCCGGTTCCATTTTGCCACAGAAGGGTTACATGTGATCCCGTTTACTGCGTTAGAACCCATAGTAAAACCTATTATCACAATTTCAGACGGACAGGAAACACGTATCGTAGAAGCCGGACAAATCATCCGGAAAGACAAAGACAACATCTATATCTCCTCCGGAGATGAAATCCATATCGATAAAGAATACGAACCTTATAACTATTTCTTTAAATGGTATGTCCGGGAACGGATAGGCAACTGGTACCAGTTCCGTCCCTCGTATCAATGGAGTGGGGTCCGGATCACCAATGAAAAGATCATCAACCATTATACCGGCCTGTTGAACCAATTGAATATGCCTTATGCCTGGCAGGTAGAAGGCCGTACGCTGGCCGCTACCCGTATTAATCCGTCACTGGAATCCCTGCAATCCCCTATGTTCCGGGGAAAACAGGCCCATGAAAACGATGGAGGCTATTACTACTGGCGGCATTTCCATTACAACGGATTCCATTCGGACATGGCTGCCCGTACCCGGCCGTATGGAGGGATTTTTGCAAAGCATCCACCGATCTACAGGGAATACGGCACCTTTATCCACTACGATCCCTACCATGTCAAAGACATGGCGCACGGTGCCCGTTACTATGTGGAAAACCTGAGGTATTCACGGGGAGAAAGTACCCGCCACACGGGACCTTCCACCACTTTCCGGTATCTCTACCAGGCCGGCTACGAATGGTTAGGGGCCGAACAGATGTACGGACCGGAAGAAACCGTCATGTCTGCACTGCGGGGTGCCTCCCGTGCCTATCATAAAAAAGAGTACGGATCTCTGCATGCGATGCAATGGGGATCCTTCCCCTTCACCGACCCGAAGCATGCCCACCGCCTGTTCCTTTCCCTTGGAGTAGCCTATCTGCATGGGTCCGGCCATATCAATACCGAAGAAGCGCTCTGGCTGGATGAGTATGCCAACGACCGTTATTCCGAAGCCGGAAAACTTCACCTGTATGCCCAACATCAGGTATATGATTTCATCGAAACACATACCCGGCGGGGTGAACTGCATGCTCCCATAGCCGTGTTCCAGGGACGGAATGATGCCTGGAAATCATTCGGCAGGGGACCACTCTGGTCACAGATAGGTAAAAAATGGGAATTCAATAAAGCGACTGAGAGTTTTGACCTGATGAAAATATTCTATCCCGGTAATGAAATAGACGGTTGCGGACCGGAAGGCTGGTTTGCCTCCACTCCCTATGGCCCGGTAGACCTGCTCCCTATCGAAGCAGACCAGGAAACATTGTCCCGCTATAAAGCACTGATCTTTCTCGGATGGAATACCTTTGATGCCGCAGACATCGAACGCATCACAAAATTTGTAGAAAAAGGCGGGATCCTGTTACTTTCAGCCGCTCACCTGAACAGTGAATTACAACCGGATCTTCCTGTGCAATTCCCGGAAGAAGATAGTACGATTAAAAAGTTGTTAGGGAATAACTACAGAAAACTGACTGCCCAAACAACGATTAAACGGGGGAAAGGACGCATTATCTATTTCCCGCAACCCTGTTACCCGGCCCAGGAAGAGATCCGTCCGGCCTACGAGGATGCTATACGGGAGATCGCCACGGAACTCAACAACCAGGAACTCTCCAAAGGATGGATCAAAGCCGCTCCTCATATTGACTATACCGTATGGGACAGCCAGGACCGGCGTACTTTTTATATCCTGAATACCGACTGGCAAAGTGACGAAGCCACTTCCCACCCGGCCACCTTCCTGCTCAACCAGGCCGAATTCACGATTGAAGTACCCCGTTATGTCATTGCCACCATCCACAGTGTAAACGACCTCGGCATCTATCCGGAAAGCAACACAACCGACATTCTGGAAATAAAAGAGACACCCAACCGCTGGGAAGTAACCATCCAAACCACCGGAAAAGACGTAGTGCACCTGTTCAACAGCCGGAACAATGAACAATCCGCTTTCCGCATCATAGGCGCAGGCATTGAGACAGTAACGTTGTATAAATGAAGAATTAAGAATGAAAAATAGTCGCTCCGTTGAAACGATAAGATAAAAAGCAGAACTCACACCTCGGGTGTGCGGTTAAGGAGTATCGGGATGGCGGAGGTGGTATATCCCGGTTTACCGGGAGGCTGTTAGGTTCTCTCAACGCTCTGGAAGGTTGGATACTTGCTCTGTATTCCGCCCTGACAAGGGCAGGTTAACTCAGCCCAGGGCAGAGCGAACATAATGAGCGGCACCCTGGGTTAGAGATCCCTCCCGATATTGCGCACTGCAAGTGCAACACTTTATTTATTCAAAGCAAGAACACGTCACGAAGAGTTTGAACTATGAGTTAGGCACGGATTACACTGCTTTTATGGTATGAAACAGCCATTTAATCGGTGCACCAACAGTCCCCGAAGTTAAATTTGTGCCTAACTCATAGCTTTTTGTTAAAAAAACAATAACATTAAATCGTTAATTAATACAAATAAGCAACCTGCCTTTACC
>JAJQES010000317.1 GCA_021201565.1 Tannerellaceae bacterium | reverse complement strand
AATTAAAACAATATGAAAAACAACCCGGATTATAACCTGCTTACTCTTCGTTATCTGGATGGAACAGCTACCCCGGATGAGGTACGGTTGCTTTTTGCGTGGCTAAAATTGTCGGATCAACATAAAATGGATTTTATTGAAATCCGCCGGATGTGGAGAATGGATGAAAGCGGGATGAATGATCCTGAAACCGAACAGGCACTCAGCTATCTTCACAACCGGATTCTTTTTGCGGAAAAAAACAAACAGCTTCCCAAACGAAAGATACTCTCTTCTTTCCTGAAATATGCAGCCGTCATTTTATTTTGGATAGTTACGGGAATAGCGGTGCACCAATGGTCTGTACGGGATCAGGAAATTGTGGTGATGAACCGCATCCTGACGGGGGATGACAACAAGGGGCGGTTTATTTTACCGGATAGCACAATTGTATGGCTGAATAAAGGAAGTTCCCTTCAATATCCTGAAAAATTTTCAAAAGAGAGGTGGGTATTACTGGATGGAGAAGCCTATTTTGAGGTCAAACAAAGTAAAAGTCCTTTTCTGGTCAGAGCCGGAGAGGTAGATGTGAAAGTAACCGGTACTCGTTTTGTCGTGCAGAATTATGAAAAACGATCTGTATTTCAGGTAGTACTGGTTTCTGGTAAAGTTTTTGTAAATACTTCTTCCGGTAAGGCTGACACTGAATTATTTCCGGGCGAACTCTACTCTTACTCTTATCAGACAGGTAAAAGTACTCGTCAGCTGGTTAATCCTGGTAATTATATGAGCTGGATGGAACGAAGGCTTATTTTTGATAACAGACCCCTCTCTGAGATTCTTATCAATATGGAAGGATGGTATGGTATTGATATTTCCACGACCGGCCATTGGGCAGATAAAACCTATATGACTTTTACCATACGGGATGAATCTATTGAGGAAATATTAAAAGCCATGAAACTGATTGCGCCGATTAGATATACATGGGAAGGAGATAAACTCCGTCTCAGCCAGGAAAATTGAGAACAAAGAACTGATTATTAACTTTTAAATGGAATGACTTATGAAATAAATACCGGAAAAACCAGACAGGCCCCTGCCGGAGCAGGAACCTGTCATCTGATCTTACATTCACAATCACTGCTCCCCGCCAGGAAATAAGTGATATTTTGTCAAATCTAAAATCCCAACAAAGTTATGAATAAAATGAGTGGGAAAGATATTCTATATCTTTTCTTAACAGAAAAAAAACTGCGCGTTATGAAGCTTATCTGCTTTTTACTGACCGTCTTTCTATTCCACACAACGGCCGGTACCTATGCACAAACCATGAGATTAAATCTCAATCTGAAACAGTCTACTGTTAAAAACATCCTGAAAGAGATTGAGGCTAAAAGTGATTTTACCTTTTTCTACAATGATTCTGAGATTGATATGGACCGGGTTGTAGACATACGGGTAAAAAATGAAAACATTGAAACAGTGCTAAGCCGCATTCTTCCTCATTGTGACTATGTGGTCGAAAATAAAAAGATCATCCTGATCCCTGTTTCCGAATCACGTATGCAGGCCGGAGTTCTTCAAAGTGGCTACATTACAGTTCAGGGTACTGTGGTGGATGAATATGGTGATCCGCTGCCGGGGGTAAATATCAATATCTTAGGAACGACACAGGGAGTTGTGTCTGATCTGGACGGGAACTACCATATCTCGGTGCCCTCTAACGGTTCGTTGGTGTTCTCATTCATTGGCTATACCCGGCAGACTATTGCGGTAGAAGGACGCTCTGTCATTGATGTGACATTAACAGAAGATGTGTTGCTGGTGGATGAAGTCATTGTTGTTGGATTTGCCAAACAGAAAAAATCAAACCTGACCGGTTCGGTAAGTAGTATTAAAGTGGATGAGGTTCTGGGAGACCGTCCTGTGACAACTGCCGGAAATCTGTTGCAGGGAACTATGCCCGGGTTGCAAACCACAGTGGATACAGGAGAACCCGGCGCGGGGTATAGCTTTAACATCCGGGGTACTACCAGTATTAATGGTGGATCACCCCTAATTCTGGTAGATAACGTACCATTTGCCGGAGCCATAGAATTGATTAACCCCGAAGATATTGAATCAATTACTATCCTGAAAGACGGAGGAGCAGCAGCCATTTACGGATCCCGTTCGGCCTTTGGGGTCATTCTGATTACGACCAAATCAGCAGAGTTGAATCAGAAGTTTCAGTTAACCTATAACAATAACTTTACCTTTTCCTCGCCTTCCGAACTGCCGGTAAAAGCGTCTCCCCGTGATGCGGTACAAGCGTTTAAAGATATGGGATTGATGTCTAACTATACAGGTCAGAACATTGATGAATGGTTAGGGTATCTGGATGCGTATGAAGCCAATCCTTCTCTCTATCCTAACGGATATGTAATCAATGAACAGGGTACACGGTATGCTTTAAGAGAGTCGGATTTGTTGGGTGATTTCTTCCAGACCGGATTCCAACAGAAACATAATGTATCTCTCCAGGGAGGAAGTAGTGTGGTATCCTATCGCCTATCCTTTGGATATGTAGATGAAGATGGGGTCATGGTTACTAAAAAAGACCGTTTCCAACGGTATAATTTCCGGACATTCCTGAGTGCAAAGATCACTGATTGGCTGACTGCACAGGCAGATGTTAATTATATAAAGTCTGATAAGTCCATGCCGAATAATGCAGACTATAGCTGGGCTGTAGCTTATCCCTCCTACACCGAAATGGTAGATCTGGATATCAACGGAGAGATTTATCCGGCCGGTACGCCGGGAAATAAAGTCCGGTTGGGGGGGACTAATCTGAATCAACGCGCCAATACCCGTATGACCGGAAAATTGATTGCTACTCCTTTAAAAGGTCTTACCTTAAACGCCGAATTTACGTATGATGACCTGCGTCGTACACAGACCAACTATAATAAACGGATAAAGATCTCTATTCCCAATAAGTATGAACCTGAGGCTTATGGAGAGACTTCAACTCTTACCAAAGAGAATTATACGACTACTCATTCTACATGGAATGTGTATGGTTCTTATAACAGAGGGTGGGGAAAGCATAATTTTACGGGGTTATTTGGGTTCAACCAGGAAATCCGTAATTATGAAAAGATAAAAAACATTGGTACCTATTTTATCAGTGATGAGATGCCTGCGTTTAGTCTGGCACAGGATCAGGCCGAACGGACTTCTGATGAGTATCAGCAATACAATTTAAGAGGCTATTTCGGACGTATCAATTATGACTATGATAACCGCTACTTACTGGAATTAAATGGGCGTTATGATGGTTCTTCCAAATTCCAGAGTGGTCATCGCTGGGGATTTTTTCCTTCTGTATCTGTTGCCTGGAGAGTGATGCAGGAATCTTTTATGGAATCCCTGATGGATTATATCCCGGAGTTTAAAGTGCGGCTTTCATACAGTACGGTTGGAAACCAGAATATAGATCCTTATCTCTTTAATCCGAGTATGGAAGGCGAAAAAGCGAACTGGATCGTAGATGGAGACCGTCCGACCACTCTTAAACCTCCCGGATTAGTAACGGATAATTTTACCTGGGAAACCATTGAAACGTATAATTTCGGATTGGATATCTCTTTGTTAAGGAACCGTTTGCAGGCCAATTTCGACCTGTATCGCAGGAATACAAAAGATATGTTGGCGGTGGCTATGGAGTTGCCGGCAGTAGTTGGTGCCAGTGCTCCGCAACAGAATGTGGCAGACCTGCGTTCGGAAGGTTTTGAACTGGAAGTAAAATGGAATAACCGTATAGGAAAAGTAAATTATTATATTGGCGCAAACCTGTATAACTATAGTTCAAAGATCACCAATATCTATAATGAAGCCGGTTTGTTCCGGGCCAGAAATGAGGAGTATACGCTGGAGAGTGGTAATAGACGGTACCGTACAGGAATGAAGATTGGTGAGATCTGGGGGTATACGTTTGATCGTTACTATACCGAAGACGACTTTGTCGATGGGGTCCTCAAAGAGGGTATTGCCCGTCCGGATGGTGTAAATCCAAACCCGGGAGATATCCTGTTTGTTGATTACGATGGAGATGGTATTATCCGTGCGGGTGCCAATACCGAAGAAGATCCGGGTGACCAGCGGATCATCGGTAACAGTTCCCTGAAACTGCAATATGGTATTACCGGAGGGGCATCCTGGAATAATTTTTCTTTTTCCTTCATTTTACAGGGAGTGGGAAAGCGGGATGTATGGATGGCGAACCAATTGACACAGGCTTTTAATTATGAGTACGGTACTATTTATGCTCATCAGTTGGATTACTGGACACCGGAGAATACCCATGCAGCCTATCCCCGTCTTTATCCGACAGGTAGCCGGAATGGAAATTATGCTTCAAATTATCGTATTTCAGACAGACACCTGTTAAATGGGGCTTATCTCCGTGTAAAGAATCTGACTGTAAGTTATACGATCCCTGATTCGTTTATACGGCAAACCGGATTAAGTAATTTCCGTGTCTATACGTCTGTTGAGAATCCGTTTACTTTCCATCACCTGCCTAAAGGTGTTGATCCGAATCTCAAGGATAATGGAGGTGGAATGGGGTATCCCGTGATGCGTGCCTATTCCTTTGGTTTCAGCTTTACATTATAACATCTAATATTTGAATAATATGAAAAATTATAAATATAAACTTCTGAGTGCATTTGTTGTTTTATAGGGAGTATGGTTTT
>JAJQES010000074.1 GCA_021201565.1 Tannerellaceae bacterium | reverse complement strand
GAGAGTAGGTAGTTGCCGCTTTTACAACAGGAAAGTCTCACTCCACTTAGGAGTGGGGCTTTTTTTAGTTTTAAAGGTGGTAGAGAATGGAATTACCACAAAGGGAATAATATAATAAAAATGTCCGGATTGTTTTTTCTAATTAAATAAATGTATTTTTGTCAGATTCTAAATCTAAATTTAATCTGATGGAAAACAAAGTTTCTTGTTCTTTTTCTTTCCTTTTGTTGCCGGCTTTATTTTCTGCTTGTCAATCCGGAACACCTGTTAAACAGAAGCCCTTAAATATTATCCATATTATGACGGATGATCATTCTTATCAGACATTAAGCGCTTATGGTCATCCCATTTCCCAACTGGCCCCTACTCCCAATCTGGACAGATTGGCCAATGAAGGTATTCTTTTCAGAAAGGCATTTGTGGAAAACTCTCTGTCTACTCCAAGCCGTGCCTGTCTGATGACAGGTCTGTATAGCCATCAGAATGGACAACGTCAGTTGGGAAAAGGTATTGATACCACTAACGTGTTTTTTTCCGAATTATTACAGCAACAAGGTTATCAGACAGGAGTGGTAGGGAAATGGCATATACAGTGTGAACCTAAAGGATTTGATTTTTATCATATTCTCTGGGATCAGGGAGATTACTATAATCCTGAGTTTCGTTCTCCTCAAAGTAATGGTAAATATATACAGGAGGAAGGGTATGCAACTACGTTGATAACTGATCATTCTATTCGTTTTATAGAAGAGTGCGAAAAAGATAAACCATTCTGTTTGCTGGTTCATCATAAAGCTCCTCATCGAAATTGGATGCCGGATACTCCTTATCTGGAGTTATATAAAGATGTTGAGTTTCCTTATCCGGATACATTTTATGATGATTACACTACTCGTTGTGAAGCAGCCCGTTCCCAGGAAATGAGTATAGAAAAGGACATGACTCTTGTATATGATCTTAAATTGGATAATTTGAAAGATGATCCGGAGAATGCTGCACAGTGGACCACTCAAAGTTTATTAAACTCTTTTGAACGAATGACTGAAGAGCAGAAAAATGCCTGGTTTGAGGCTTACACACCCCGGAATGAAGAGTTTGTTCGGCAAAATCTGACCGGAGATGATTTACTTAAATGGAAGTATCAGGAATATCTGAAAGATTATGTACGTTGTATCAAAACAATAGATGATGAAATCGGACGTTTGATTGACTATCTGGAACAGGTACATTTGTTGGAAAATACAGTTATCGTATATACTTCTGACCAGGGATTTTATATGGGTGAGCATGGCTGGTTTGATAAACGTTTTATGTATGAAGAATCTTTCCGTACTCCTCTAATTATACGGCATCCGGATATGAAAAAAGGAATAGAGAGTGAGTTCCTGGTACAAAATATTGATTATGCACCTACCTATCTGGATATTGCAGGGATTGAGAAGCCGGAGGAGATGTCAGGCCGCTCTTTGCTCCCTTTATTGGAAGGCGGGAAACCGGCCAACTGGCGTGAATACCTTTATTATCATTATTATGATTATCCGGCAGTTCATCAGGTTCGCAGGCATGATGGCGTAAGGGACGAACGCTATAAATTGATTCATTTTTATGGAGAAGGTGCCGGTACGGATCCGGATATTAATTGTAATGAGCTATATGATCTGATTGCAGATCCCCATGAAATAAATAACGTGTATGGAAATCCACAGTATGAAGCGGTAACGGTGCGTTTGCAGACTGAGTTGGACCGGTTTAGAACGGATCTCAAAGTAGATGAATATTAAAAATAATACACACAAACAATTGGGTTTCTTCTTATGAAAGAGGAAACCCTAATTCTTTGAACATTTTTCCATAGAAGGCCGCCTTTTCTTCTATTGGTTTAGGATACGCACGTGAAGAAGAAGGCATCCGGTATAACCGTAATGAACGATTCATATAAGTGAATTCCGTACATTGTCCTACGGCAGGCTCTTCTGCATTTACAATACTTAATAGGGTATCCATTGCTTTCTGGCCGGTAATAACAATGGCTTTGCAGTCCGGAATTTGTTGTAAAACTTTTTCCAGATCCAAAGGCTTTATTACTTCCAGAAACTTATCCGATGCATTGTCTTTTAATCGTACGATCTCTTCAGCCGTATCCCCGATACCAATCCCGTGTTGTATACAAAATCTTTTTGCTTTCTCCTCATCAAAAGCCTTTTTCCCGGGAATCAGGAAATGTTCTTTGTCCTGGTAAAACAGATATCCTATGATACGCCACATATCATTTTGAATATTAGGATAATAAAAGTTCATGGACCACCGTTCTTTTTTAGGAGGAAAACTGCCTAACATCAGTAAGCGTGTATTTGCCGGCAAATAAAAACCGAGTGGATGTTTCTCGGCCAATTGGACTTCACAGGGAAAAGAGATACCGGGTTTTCCTAATTGCAAATGTAGGACCGGATAAGGTTTTCCGTTTCCATCAAGAGCGTCACGTCCGGTTATTTCATAACCCATTTTTTCATAGAAGCCTACCGCTTGTGTATTTTGTTCATTTACATCGACTGTTTTCGTTCCCAATTGTTTTACAGCAAAGCAGATTAACTGTTTACCTAATCCTTTTTTCCTTTCGGCCGGATCAATGAATAACATTTCCAGATGTGTACCGCTGATTCCTATAAAAGCAATGATACGTTGTCGGTCATTTTTTAGGTAGTATATCTCTACTTTATCCAGATATTCAGTCAGGATTAGTTCTTTATAGTAAAGAATATCTTCCTCCGGAAGAAAATCATGGGTAGCCCGTACAGAGGCTTCCCATACCCGGATGATCTCCTGATAGTTTTCAGAAGTTGCTCTAAATATATAATTCATACTAATTACTTATTTATAAACAAAGATAATCATTTACAAATAATATTCTGCCAGGTTTTCTGCTTCACTTAAGTATCCTCTGCCAAACAGGTTCAGGTGATTAAGGATGTGGTATAGTTTATAAATGTTTTCTCTGTATTCCCATCCTTCCGCTAATGGATAAGAGGTATGATAAGCATCATAAAAATCGGGAGAGAAACCTCCAAATAGTTTAGTCATCGCCAGATCAGTCTCCCGGTGTCCATAATAGACAGCCGGATCTATCAGGACAGGGTTATTTTGTGTGTCACATAAATAATTCCCACTCCATAAATCTCCGTGAAGAAGAGAAGGAGCTTCCTGTACGTCTCCCAGAATATGATTTATTTTGGATTCCAGTTTCCGGAAAGCCGTTTTCAGCCGGGAGGATACATACCCGTTTTGTTCGGCCAGTTTATACTGGTAGAGTAACCGGTTCGTGAAATAGAATTCACACCAGTCTGTTGCATGCGATTCCTGTAAAAGTAGATTTATCTGACGGGTTGCTCCTATGTAGTTGTCTTCAAAGAATCCGAACACTGGCTGCCTGCATTGATGCATTTGGGCCAATAACTGTCCGAAATGAGTGAAAAAGTCCTCTTTTTTCGGACCGGTCTGAATGAATTCCATCAACAGAAATCCGGGATCTTCTTTTATTACATGCGGAACACGGATTGTATTACTCTTACTTATTTCCAGAAGTCCGTTTGCCTCATAAGAAAACATGCCTTTCTTTCCTCCGGTTTTTAGAAAAAAGCAATCTCTCTTTTCAGTATATAGAATGTAATTATCGGCAATACAACCTCCGCCGGCAGTCTGGATACGGATGATCTTTTGTGAAAGAATAGATTCGATTGTTGACCGTATTTCTGTCATTCTTATAATTTACTGACAATATCCCGTTGTTTTTCAAAAAACTGTATCCGGTACATTTCTCCGCTTTCAGAAATCAGTGTAGAGGTACGTTTCAGAGATTGCATGAATTGCTTAATCCTTTCAAATGTGTCCTTTTCAATGGATCCTACCATATTTAGCGTAAAAGTCATAATCATAGTCAGACAAAAGTTAGGTGTTTGCACATACGAGTAGCTGGTTTCAAAAGAAATGTTGGACACATAAATATATACTTTGTTTCCGGCATCATTTTTTCCTCTTACAGCCAGTTGTTCCAACTCATCCAGTAATTCAAATAACTCATCCTTAATAGCTTCTTTTTCTTCGTTACTGATAAGGTTGATTGCATTAAAATAGCTGACATCCTTTACAACATTTTGAAAAATAGATTCTTCCCAGATATATACAATTCTTTCTGCCAGGCCTGAAATTCGTGGAAATTCTTTTAACCTTTCCACAATTCCCGGATCAGGAACCACTTCGCTGAACCGTTTGGTTTGGGAGGTACAATTCTGGTACCACCATTTATAGACATAAAAGTGGAATATATGTTTATATTTAACGGATAAGGTGATGGGGATCATATTCATAGCAGCCCCATATTCCGTATTGGCAAAACTCTCCATTGAGTTTGAATAGTTGGTCATATACTCTGCCAATTCATAGTCATCCTTTGTCGGATGGATAAGATCTGCTAATCTCAGATGAAAAGGTTTTACCTTATTATTAACCGAACCAATCAACTCATCCAAAGAGATTCCCAAATGATTTTTTATGATGGCCACTTCTGCAAATGAAAATGCCACTTCTCCCCGTAGACGACGGTAGATTGCTTCCTTTTCAATCCCTAAGATGTCTGTTAAACGATTTGTAAGAACTGCCCTTTGAGGAACTTTTTCTTTGATAGCGTTTATAAGTTTTTCGTTTAATGAATCAGGTTTCATTCTATGATATTCGTTAAGTGTGAATAGTATAAT
>JAJQES010000116.1 GCA_021201565.1 Tannerellaceae bacterium | reverse complement strand
CCAAACTGAAAAACGTAACTACCGGCCGTGTAATTGATAAAACCTGGAATTCAGGTGTAAAAGTAGAAGAAGTTCGTATTGAACGTCGTCCGTATCAGTTCCTCTATCAGGATGATATGGGATATAACTTTATGCATCCTGAAACCTTTGAACAAATTTCTATTCCCGGAGACTCCATTGGGGGTGTTCGGTTCCTGAAAGAAGGAGATATGGTAGAAGCGATGGTACATGCTGCCAGCGAAACAGTTCTCACCTGTGAACTGCCTGCCCATGTCGTATTAGAAGTTACTTATACGGAACCGGGAGTAAAAGGAGATACAGCTACAAATACTCTGAAACCTGCGACTGTGGAAACAGGTGCGGAAGTGCGTGTTCCCCTGTTTATCAATGTAGGCGAAAAGATCGAGATTGATACACGTGACGGTTCCTATATAGGACGTGTGAAAGCATAAATCCAATTGACAATTGCCTATTGGCAATTGTCAATTATTTAACCCCTTATCTTATGAAAAAGTTAACCATCCGGAACTGGGCGGAAGAAGACCGGCCCCGTGAAAAAATGTTACATAAAGGTGTTACTGCTCTGAGTGATGCCGAATTGATTGCCATTCTTATCAGCACAGGTAATTCTAAGGAAAGTGCTGTTCAACTTTCTCAGCGTATTCTTTTCTCTGTTAAAAATAATCTGAATGAATTAGGAAAGACCTCGGTAAAAGATCTGGTCCGTAACTTTCATGGAATCGGAGAAGCAAAAGCTATTTCTATTCTTGCAGCTTTGGAGTTGGGTAAACGGCGTGGAAGTAGTGAGGTTTTACAACGTAAAAAGATTACTTGTAGCCGGGATGGTTTTCTGTTATTTCATCCTTTTTTAGCGGATCTTCCCCATGAGGAACTATGGGTGGCTTTTACCAATCAGGCAGGTAAAGTATTAGACCGGATGAAGATCAGCCAGGGAGGAGTGAGCGCTACCGCTGCTGATATCCGGCTTATTCTCCGGTCGGCTCTTGATGTATTGGCTACCGGCATTTTTCTTTGTCATAATCATCCTTCCGGAAATCTGTCACCCAGCCGGGAAGATGATGTTCTGACCGAACGGTTAAAACAGAGTGCTGCGTTAATGAATATTTCTTTGTTAGATCATATTATTCTGACAGATACGACCTATTTTAGTTATGCAGATGAAGCCCGTATTCTCTGAGAAGTAAAACAATTTCTTCTCCTCTATGGGTTATTAGGAATAGATCGTTTACTTTTGTATAAAATTAGAAGTGCTATGGAGAATGAATTTTTACAAATGGAAGAGGCGATTGTAAGCATGATTAAAACAGTTTATGATCCTGAAATACCTGTCAATATATATGATCTTGGGCTGATTTATAAAGTGGATGTGGATGACGAAAAGAATGTCCGTATAGAAATGACGTTGACAGCTCCCAATTGTCCCGCAGCTGACTTTATCTTGGAGGATGTTCGGATGAAAGTTGAATCCATAGAAGGAGTAAAAAGTGTAGTTGTAGATCTGGTTTTTGAACCTGAGTGGGACAAAGATATGATGTCGGAGGAGGCAAAACTGGAATTAGGATTTCTTTGATCGGATAAAGAGATGGCTGCAAACCGGCAAAAAATATATTTTATATCGGATGCCCATTTGGGAGCGCGTTTCCATGAAAATAAAAAAGCAGTGGAAAAGAGAGTGGTGCGCTGGATGGACTCTATAAAAGAAGAAGCACAGGCTCTTTATATTCTGGGAGATATCTTTGACTTTTGGTTTGAATATAAACATGTGGTACCGAAAGGGCATGTTCGGTTTTTGGGTAAACTCGCTGAATTAGTTGATAATGGAGTTGAGGTTCATCTTTTTATAGGTAATCATGATATGTGGATGTTTGACTATCTGAAGCATGAAATCGGCGTTACTATTCACCGGGATACGCTTACGGTTGATTTATTAGGGAAACGTTTTTTTCTGGGACATGGGGATGAGGTAGATTACCGGAAACGCTCTTTCCGTCTGTTACGGGCTGTATTTCGTAATAAAGTGTGCCAATCTCTTTTTGCTGCTATTCATCCACGATGGACTTTTCCGGTTGCGATGGGATGGTCGCTTAATAGCCGCAAAAGTGGTCTTAAAAAGCAGGAGACGGAACAATATCAGGGAGAAAACGCAGAGTACCTCGTGCTTTTTGCCAAAGAGTATCTAAAAACTCATCCCGATATTAATTTCTTCATTTTTGGCCATCGCCATATTATGC
This sequence comes from Tannerellaceae bacterium, assembly GCA_021201565.1. Lineage (GTDB taxonomy): Bacteria > Bacteroidota > Bacteroidia > Bacteroidales > Tannerellaceae > UBA4116. The sequence goes on along the minus strand of JAJQES010000116.1, from coordinate 2,499 downwards.
TGGACCTGATGCTTTCCCGTACCTCCCGGCTGCTTATTGCTGGTGACTGGATGAATCACTTTTCCTTTGTAGAATGGGATGGGGATTCCCTTATTCTCGAACAATTTGAGGTGGAATAATAAAAAAAGCAGTCCCAACCGATGCCGGGACTGCCAAACACTAATCCTAATGTTTATGTAAGCTGTGAGGATTAGTTACAACTCAATTATTAATTATTATCAAAGTAGGTCTTATTGGTTAAGGATTTCTACGGTATCGGAAGCAATCATTAATTCTTCATCTGTTGGAACTACAATGACTGTTACTTTACTGTCCGGTGTACTGATCACCATCTCTTCACCGCGCATACCTTCGTTTTTCTCAAAATCAAATTTGATACCCATGAATTCCATATCTTTACAAACCGCAGCACGGGTAGCCCATTGGTTTTCTCCTACTCCTCCTGTAAATACCAGAATATCCAGTCCTCCTAAGGCTGCTGCATAGGCTCCAATATATTTTTTGATCCGGTAATTATACACATTCAGGGCCAGGATAGCTCTTTTATCTCCTTCTGCAACAGCTGCTTCGATTTCCCTCATATCAGATGAGATTCCTGAAAGGGCGTACACTCCACTCTGTTTATTGATCAGGTCAGATAGCCCTTTTGCATCAATATTTTCCCGGTCCATGATGAAAGAAAGAGCACCGGCATCTACATCCCCACACCGTGTTCCCATCAATAAACCCTCTACCGGAGTAAGTCCCATAGAGGTATCGACTGATTTTCCATCTTTAATAGCTGCTAATGAACCACCGTTTCCAATATGAGCAGTAATGATTTTCTGATCTTCATATTTTACTCCCAATATATCGCAGGCTCTTTGGGATACATACCGGTGGCTGGTTCCATGAAAACCATACCGGCGAATACCATATTTCTTATATAGTCTGTAAGGTAAACCATACATATAAGCATAATCCGGCATAGTTTGATGGAATGCTGTATCAAATACTCCAACCTGGCGAATCCCTGGTATAAGGGCACTCATTGCACGAATCCCTTTCAGGTTGGGCGGATTATGCAGGGGAGCCAGGTCAATACATTCTACCATTTTACCGATTACTTCCGGAGTGATTTCTACACTACTACTAAATTTCTCAGCTCCATGTACCACCCGGTGTCCGACAGCTTCAATTTCATTATAGGATTTAATACAGCCATATTTTTCATCGGTTAATACACTCAATATAAATTCGATAGCAGCGGTGTGTTCAGGTAATTCTTTATCCAGAATAACTTTATTCCCTTCATTATCAGTAAACTTAAGGAATGATCCGGGTAATCCCAGTTTTTCCACTCCACCCTGTGCCAATACTTGCTGGGTGGACATATCAAAAAATTTATATTTTACAGAAGAACTTCCACAGTTCAGTAATAATATCTTCATTATAATATATTATTGATTTATTTTTCAGATTTGAGACCAATTGCCTGATTAGCAGTTACAGCTACCATGTTGTAAATGTCTTCGGAAGAACATCCGCGAGACAGGTCATTTACCGGAGCAGCCATACCCTGTAAGATTGGACCGACAGCTTCTGCATTTCCCAGACGCTGAACCAGCTTATAGGCAATGTTTCCAACCTCCAGTGAAGGGAATACCAGTACATTTGCTTTGCCTGCGATTTCACTTCCAGGCGCTTTTTTCTGCCCGATCGAAGAAACTAACGCAGCATCAGCCTGCAATTCTCCGTCAATTTTCAAACCGGGTTCCATTTCTTTGGCCAGATGCGTAGCTTCTATTACTTTATTTACCATTTCATGTTTTGCGCTCCCTTTAGTGGAAAAACTTAACATAGCCACACGTGGTTCTACCCCTACGATGTCTTTTGTCGTTTTGGCGGTTGATACAGCGATTTGAGCAAGTTCAGGGGCAGTCGGGTTTGGTATAACGGCGCAGTCAGCAAAAACAAGGATACCATCATCTCCATAGCTTTGATCTTTTACAAACATCAAGAATGCTCCGGATACACTACTGATTCCAGGGGTTGTTTTGATAATTTGCAAAGCCGGACGTAACACATCTCCGGTTGTGTTTTGGGCTCCGGCAATTTCGCCTTCTGCATCTCCGGCTTTGATCATTAAACAAGCCAGATACAAAGGATCTTCCACTAATACAGCAGCTTTTTCCATAGTCATGCCTTTTTTCTGCCGTAACTGGACCAGTAATTCTGCGTACGCTTCTTTTTTCTCATGATTAACAGGATCCAGCAAGGTTGCTTTTTCAATATGTTTTAATCCATATTGTGTGGCAAGAGTCCGGATTTCATCCGGATTTCCAATCAGGATGATGTTTGCTACTTCGTCAGCCAATAATTGGTCGGCAGCTCTAAGGGTTCTTTCTTCAGTTCCTTCAGGAAGAACAATGCGTTGTTTGTTTGCTTTTGCGCGGTTGATAATGTCTTGCATCAAATCCATAATGGCAGAAATTTTATATAATTTAAGAATAATCGCCT
>JAJQES010000319.1 GCA_021201565.1 Tannerellaceae bacterium | reverse complement strand
GGCAAAACCAAAATGACCGCCCGCCGCTGGGTGTATGGCTACGCCAAACCCTGTCTGGCAGAACAGGAAAAGATCGCCGGGCTACTCGGCTCTACGGTGGAAGTGTTATTCCCGGAGAAAAAAGCCCCTAAATAATTGTCCATTATCCATTGTCCATTGTCAATTTTCATAAGAAAGGAAAAGGGCTGGTCGTAAAGCACCGGTGGCGGCTCCGGGGGTATGCGGCAGGAGCTGTGGGGTTGAAGGTGTGGCTTTACAAAGGGTGGTTGCCGGTAACTCCTCCGGAGAGGAAGCTGGAGATTCTGTTAGAGTTTCTTGTATGGGAACTCTCTTTTTTCGCCTTGTGCCTGTTGGTGGAACTCCTTTGTTTGTGGGTGTGCATGGTTCATTCGGGTAAACCATGGGCAGTGCATGCCTGGCGGATCACCCGTATTTGTTACTTTTTGATAGGGTATATTTTGTTTTTAGCAGGACACATTCTGTTCTTTTCACGCTATCTTTAAAAGGGATCCTTGCTGGCTCTCCTCCCTCGCTGGCGCGGAATAATAAAATAGTAACAGATTGCTGGTCGAAGGGGATCTCCCGATCCCCGCCTATTGAATGTCAGGATCTGTGATCCGAAACTCATACATCCCTGGGCTTATAAAAAAATAAGTCGCATAACGGATCACAGATCCTAATACCATTTGTCGGGGATCGGGAGATCCCCTCCGACCACAGGTAAGTTAAAAATAAGTATCTTTAAATTCTTGTGCATCCATCACCCGGACTGTTGGTTTATTTAAATACAGACGAGCTATATGGCGGCGTGCCTGTTGCAAACATGTTGAACTGAAGATAAAAACATGGCCGGGGCAAATGGGGATTTCAGAAAAAACAAGTTGCCTGGAATAAGTTATCTTTCCCTCGATTTCCGTACGGCGAAGTTGGTTCGGATTGGTCACTCTGAATTTTAGTTCTACTAAAAGGATTTGCCTTCCTTTTCGTACATCATTTTCGCCGGGCAGACGGCTAATCCCCATCGCCAGGTCCATCGTCGGATCAGGACTGTTTTTCTTTTTACACAGTTCTTTTTCGATCTTATCCAGGTTGATGGCCTGTTGTTCTCCGAAAAAATCTGCCGGGCCGCCTTCCGCTTTAAAAAGATCGTATAGCGGTTCAACCTGTTCCGGATAGGTTCTGGCCAATGAGTGATTAAGGGTTGTTGTTTCGCAATATTTCATAGGCAGTATCAGGTCGTTATTCCCGGGAGCCATATTGGTTGATCCGGTCCAGTGCAATATTAAAAGATTCAAAAATAGGTTCAATGTCCAGGCCCAATCCCCGGTAAGTATATGTATAGTCCGGTGCTTTTTCAGCGATATAGAAGTTTACCCTTTTGTCTGTTCCTTCTGTCTCGCTAATATACCGGATGGCGCTTACCATATCCGGATTGTGGCTGGCAATGAAAAATTTTACTCCCACATGCTTATTCAGCAACACAATCAACCGGGCATATTCAATAATCCATTGCGGATGCAAATGAGCTTCCGGTTCATCCACAATTAACAGGGTATATTTATTCAGGAACCCATTCTTCAACAACATCTGTAATACCGCAAAGGACTTCACCCCCGTGGCACACTCCAACAAATTAAATTCCGACCCATCTTCACGTTTATAGATAAAGAACTCATCTGCAAAGGGTGTGTGTATGTCTTTTTCCAGTAGGGGTTCGGTATAAATATTTCCTTTTAATATATCTTCTGATAGGATCTGCCCAATCCGGAGATCATATTCAGCCTCCTTTTTCTCTTTCAACAACCGGTTCAATTCCTTCCAGTGGGGGACACTTTCATTATCCAGTCCCACTGACATGGGTGTATCAATATAAGCAGTTTGGCGTATAAAATGAGAGGTGGAAAAGTGAGTTTGCCGGTTACTTATAATAGTATCCCCATATTCCCGGATGCTGAACAGGAAAGAATTCTCTCTTTCCTGGAAAGACTTTTTTAATTCCTGGTTCAGGATAAAAACAGATTTATTCTTTTTCTCTTCTTCATACTCTTCAAGCAAACTTTGTATGTGTTTTTTCAATTGCTCTATTAATTCCGGTAAACTATAAGTTGCCTCCGGGGAAATTTTCAATAAATCTTTCAGAATCTGTTCATAACGAGTTGAATTGAATGCTGGGTTATTTTCAGTTGATGACTGAATATCTTTTTCCAGTTTATCCAATAATTCTTTCCAGCGAATTTTAGAAAGCGCCCGATTAGCACCATACACTTTGAAAGAGTGAATTCTTCCATATTCGTTATCAGATTGTCCCCTATGTAGAGAATATTCAATATTTTCAATATGGAATCTCAGGCTTGTTAGTAGATCTGTAAAGTAATTTTTGACCGTTTCCTCATATCCTTCCGACAGTTTAAACACGTAGTAAAGAAATTTGGAGAGGGTGCTTTTGCCGCAACCGTTTTCACCGGCCACCACGGTGATGCCGTTCAGGACTATATCCGCTTTTTCAATGGCACGGAATTGTTCTATCTGAACTTCTATCTGATTTTCCTGCATATTCATTTTTTGTCTCTTTGCAAAATTAACAAAAACCCTCATCTTAGCAAGAAAACAGATAGGAATTCCTTGGACCGGGGTTGGTGTTTGGCCGGTTTGGGCCGGCGGGGATTCCCTGGTCAGAGGGGATCTTTGGTTTGGTCGGCGGGGACCTGGTCGGCGGGGATCTCCAGATCCCCGACAAGTGGGTATTAGGATCTGTGATCCGTTATACGACCTGTTTTTTTATAAGCCCAGAGATGGATGAGTTTCGGATCACAGATCCTGACATTCAACAGGCGGGGATCAGGAGATCCCCTCCGACCACAAATTCATAGATCGTAATTTATGCCGTCCCTTCAGGACTCAATATAAACAACGCATTCAAAACCAGGGCGTTGCCCTGGGCTGGGATAGGGCGTCCCTCCGTGCCTTTATGTAGTAAGGCACGGAACCGGAGTTCCGCGCCAGCAGGGGAAAATTCTCTGTCATACAGTTGGTTATGTGCCTGGAAATTTGTATATTTATGGAAACAAACCAATTTACTTGTTATGAAAGAATGGACCCGTCCCGAAGTCACCAGTTATAGCTGGCAGGAGTTAGGACTCCTGTATAGTCCCCGTTTGTCACCCCTCTCAGCCGCCAAACGTATCCGGCGCTGGGTGTACAATCATCCGCCCTTAGTCGAAGAACTGCGCCGGAAAGGGTGGAAGAAAGGCGCCCACCTGCTCACCCCCCTCCAAGTCAAAGCCATCATGCAGCACCTGGGTGAACCGTGAGGATAACCAATCTATTGGTTTGTCCATTTTATCCGTTTGGGTGAGATAACAGAAACCTGGTTACATGCCCGGATAATGATTTTATGTGTTTTGAGAATCTCTTCAACAGAAAAATCACTTTCCTGTAAGGCTAAAGAAAATCGTTCGTGATAACTGAATTCCAGGTTCGGGAAAGCGACAATGGCATGTACTTTCTTTTCAGTATTCAAAATTCCTTTTGTGCGGAAATAGTTAACGGTTTCAATAATTTGTTTAACCATGGAGGAGGGGTAATCACTCTCTTTCCGGAATGCATACATTTCATCGTATGCATATTTTAGTTCAACAAACAAGACCCAGTGGCCAGGGTGGGTAGTGTCATGAGGAAAAAGGACGCATTCACATTGACGGCACTCTTTTTCCGTTTTTTCCACCGGCAGTGCATTATCTCCAAAGATATCATAAATAATCTCCCGTTTATCCGGATTCAATACCTGTATAGTGTTTATTTCCTGTTTATCAGAAGTAATTTTGATACCGGTGAAATCAGCTCCTTTTTTTCTGTTTTTATGAGACCAGTCTGTCCAATCCGCTATATATAGTTCCGGATCATTTACTTTCCGGAGAGTATGCCTGTCTGTTGGTAAAAGAGCGCGTATACGTTGTTCCATTAGTCCTCCGTATTCAAAAACTCCAGCATCTGGTAGTATTCATCCGTCATCTCCAGAGTCACCCGGTTGAAATAATGTTTGGCAATAGTGCCCTGTTCCGATTGGATAGAACGCAATGTGCCTCCGGGTGTAACTTCATACACTGATACCTGTTCAGGATTGATCCGGGCCTTATAACTTTTCAACTCCTTTTTCTCTTCCTCCTCCAGCGTATCTTTTACCAGGTAGCCTAACAGGCAATTGTTGAGTGCGTTCAGGATAAATGGACTGTGGGTTGTAAAAAACAACGAATCCTCTTCACGTGTCTGGATCAGGTGAATCAGCCAGTACACCAGGTCCCGTTGAGCCAATGGAAAAATATTGAGCTCAGGTTCTTCCAGGAATAATTGGGTAAATTGTAGATCCTCAAACTGTCCCATAATGGTGAAATATTCTTCCATAGCTTTTTTGGATTTAAAGATCCAACCTTTGCTATAAGGATAAAAAATATCACTTCCCGGTATCGGTTTCACACCATCTGAACCGGGAGCCGCTTTATAATTAGCCGAAATTATTTCCGATAATCGTTCAATCGCATTGATCTCTTTTACGCTAACACGTATATCCTGTTTATAAATATCTTTTATCAGATATTCGATCACCGTTTGCAAAGGAATAATGGATTGGAGTCCACTGGATGTATTGGTCAGGTCCAGTTCTTTCGTTTCATCGTTTATCAGAACCATGTCTCTCCCGAGATTCTTATCATAATAATACCGGATTCCCAATTCCAGAATGGAAAGAGGATTTTCTATTGTGT
>JAJQES010000027.1 GCA_021201565.1 Tannerellaceae bacterium | reverse complement strand
ACCGTATTTCTTTATGAACAGATTTTTACAAGATCATAGTTTACTAAGTTTCTTCTGTGTGATTCTCTTTTGTTTTTCTGCGTGCGTACAGAAAAATACAGAAGAGGAAGAAGTCCGTTATCTGAATGTGAACCCGGAAGATCTTCCTTCTTTGTATATTTTAGCTTCTACCGGCCAGATAGATATAATAAAGAAATTAATGAAAGAAGATCCGGAGTTGATGGCTGATCCCGGGAATCAAAGGGATTGTCTGGTTGGCGCTATCCAGGGAAGGAAAAAAGAGTTGATAAAATATGTGTTATCTACAACAAAAGGAATTGATGTAAATTGTGAGGGAAGTGCTGCGAGAGAATGGTATTGGGATCATATTTTTCATTATGCACTGGAATCCGGGGATAAAGAGATAATAGACCTGTTTGTGAAGTATGGAGCCCAGGTAAATGGGGATCCTTATCGTACCACACCGCTTTCAGTTGCTGTACAGAGTGGAGATATGGCGTCTGTCCGGTATTTATTAAAAAAAGGGGCAAATGTGAATTCCGGTTTTAATCCTCCTTTATACTATGCCTTTGAAAGAAGGGATAAAAAGATGATTCGCTTATTACTTAAACACGGAGCGGATGTGAATGGTGTGGTAACGGGCAAAATAAATGGATCAAATTACGATGGAAACACATGTCTTTGTTTATGTGCAGAGAAGAAAGATATTGAGTTGGTACGTTTTTTATTGGAGAAAGGGGCCGATGTTAACCAGCGGGGACAGGGGGGATGGACTCCTTTACAGTATGCGGTTGATTATGCGCAAATGGAGATGATGGCTTTGTTGATAGCACAGGGCGCCGATATAAATGCAGAAGTGAATCACTCCTGGTATGGAAATATCACTCCGCTATGGATAGCAGTTTATAATGGTGATTGGGCTTCTATGAATTATTTGTTAGAACTGGGAGCTGTCAAACAGGAGACACCTTCTTTATTATTGGCTGCGACATTTTCCGGAGATTGGGAATTATTTGAGTTTTTACTGCAGAATGTCCCTGATCCTATTGACTGGGAAAGGATATGGGAGGAAGCTTTGAGAAGAGACAATCAACAGGTGATCCGGTATATGGTGGAATCAAAAAAGATAGATATAAACAAAAGGATTGGTAAATATAATTCGTTGCCTCTGGAACTAATCACCAACAATAAAGATTTGCAAGGTGAACCAGCTATAGTAAACTGGCAAATCCTTACTTATCTGCTTGAAAAAGGAGCAGATCCTACGCTTATTCATCAGGGAGATGTTATCGAGTGGAGTATGGAAAATAGTAATCCGGAGACTTTTGACCTTTTTATGGAAATGGGATTCTCTTTCAGGCAAGACAATGTTCTTTCTCATTATCAGCCTTATATCTATGCGTTGGATTGTCATAATTTTCATGCCGCCCGTTATCTGCTTCAACAAGTGGAGGGTGAACCGATGACTTATAGTAGCCTTTCTTATCCGCTTATACTTTATTATGCGAATGAGACAAGGGAATGGCGGAAGGTTTATCCAATCCTTGAGTTTCTGGTAAAAGAGAAAATAAATACTCCTTACTATTCATCAGCTTTTTACCGGTGTGTGTATTATAATGATTTTGAATCTGTTGCGCTCTTCCTGGCGAATGGAGTGGATATAAATACAAAGAATAGTAAAGGAAAAAATGCATTGTGGTATGCAGGAGACCCGGAGATGGCAGAATATTTGATCAGGCGAGGTATTGATGTCTTTATCCCTCTGGTATATGAAGGTGAACTAATAGATATGAGTGTACTAAGTGTGTTTGTAAAATATGGTATTCCGGTTCCGTTGTCACAGGAATATCTGGATGATGCATTGTGTATAGCGGCTCGCCTGGGTAACGATAAAATGGTGGAGTATTTTCTTTCCGAAGGGGCAGACGTAAATGCCGGGAGAGAGAAAACTCCTTTAATGGAGAATGCCTCAAAGGGATATGAAAGACCTTCACATAATAGATTCCGGAAAGTCTCTCCAAAAGTCATAAAACAATTGATAAAAGCCGGTGCGGACATCAATGCAGAAGATGAAAATGGAGACACCGCTTTGATGCATGCTTTGCGAAATTATGAATATGATGATAAAGAATACCGGGGCCGTACTTCCTGGCATACGGAATGGTATCCATATCCCGTACAGGATTATTCTTTGATTATTCAGGAATTACTCAGGGCCGGAGCCGATGTGAATAAACACAATAAGAATGGAGAAACGCCTCTTACTCTTGTCATTGAACATGAACACACGGAGTTGATCCCGCTTCTGGAAGCCTGTAAAGCTGAAAAATAAAACAGGGTATGTCCCATTCTTAAAAATGGATATACCCTGTCACATGGTTAGCAGGAAGATAGACCTCAGTATATATTCAATGCTCCGGTTAGTTCACTCGCTGAACTGAATCCCATTTTGTCACAGTACGCATTGATTCCATCGATGATTTTCATGGTGACAGTTGGATCTACAAAATTGTAGGTGCCCACCTGGATGGCCGTTGAACCTGCCAGCATAAATTCTACAGCGTCTTCCCAACTGCTGATGCCTCCCAGACCGATGATCGGTATCTTAACGGCTTTATAGGTTTGCCATACCATTCGCACTGCAACGGGTTTGACAGCGGGACCGGAAAGTCCGCCGGTTATTGTAGATAATATAGGTTTTCGGGTATGGATATTAATAGCCATTCCCAACATTGTATTGATCAGTGAAACTGCATCCGCACCTTCAGCTTCTACCGCTCTGGCAATCTCTGTAATGTCGGTTACATTTGGTGAAAGTTTTACAATAAGGGGTTTGTGATATACCTTCCGTACAGCACGTACAACTTCTGATGCTCCGGCACAGGTAACTCCAAAGGCCATTCCGCCCTGCTTCACATTCGGACAGGAGATGTTCAGCTCGATGGCCGGTATATTCTCCAGTTCCGCGATCTTTTCCGCACAGGCTACATACGACTCTACCGACGAACCACTTACATTTACAATCATATTTGTGTTGTAGTCTTTAATTTCCGGATAAATCTGTTCTGCGAAATAGGCTGCTCCTTTGTTTTGCAGACCTACTGCATTTAACATACCGGCAGGAGTCTCAGCCATTCTCGGATAATCATTTCCTTCCCGGTGTTCCATTGTAGTACCTTTTACAATAATACCACCCAGTTGTTCAATATCTATGAAATCTTTGTATTCCGTTCCGTATCCAAATGTACCGGAAGCAGTCATAACCGGGTTTTTTAACTCCAGTTCTCCAATATGTATATTCAGTGTTGCCATGTCAATTGATTTATATTAAATACTGGACCCTCCGTACATACACACACATTTCCTTTTTGCGTTTTTTCTACACAACACAGACATGCACCGATCCCACAGGCCATCGTGTTCTCCAGGGAAACTTCACACCAGATAGATTGCTCAGCTGCATACCGGGCAACTGCCATCATCATCGGTTTAGGGCCACAAGTGTAAATCCGGTCAAAAGCTCTCTCTTTTAATACAGAGTGGTTGGTTACATATCCGATTTCTCCCATAGAACCATCTTCCGTAGTAATATATGCTGTTCCTAAATTCCTGAATTCATCGGGTTGCATCAGGTCTGCTCCGGAACGGGCACCTAACAGGAATGCCGGTTCGATCCCCTGTTCTCTCAGACAATGACCCATATATAGAAGCGGAGCGGTTCCGACACCGCCACCGACCAATAAAACAGTAGGAGTTTCTCCTTTTTCCGGGAGTGTAAAGCCATTACCCAAAGGAAGCATAACATTCATTATTTCACCGGATTTGTATTCTGCCATCCGGCGGGTACCGTCTCCGATCAATTGAATCAGAAGCCAGAGTTCATTGGTCGCGTAGTTTACAAAGTTTACAGAGATAGGGCGGCGTAAAAATGTAGAAGGAGAACCATCTACCCGTATCTCAACAAACTGTCCGGGATGAATTTCCGGTAGAGGAGCGTCAGTTGTCAGTTTCAGCAGACAATACTGAGGATGAAGGCGAGTGTTTTCCACAACCTTCATGTCTAATAAGAACTTCTTCATATTTATTGTTTAATGGACTACAAAGATACGGCAAACCCGTTAACAACCCATGCGTTGACTCATTCTTTCACCTTTTTTTCAGGAATAAACGTATCGAAGGTATTATCAGAATAAAATATCATTATTTTGCTTACATTCTTAGATGGCATTTGAATAGGCATAACTCTCTCTATAACAGTTGGCTGAGCCTGATTTCCGGGTACTTTAACCCCAATTTCCCGGCGATTTTCAGAAATTACCTGGACGGAGGGCGGAATTTCGTCCGTATTTGGGAATAAAGTCGGCTCTTCCGGTTGGGAAATTTCCTGTTGCTTCTGCATAGGTCCTTTACCGAATAATAACCAGTCGGAATTGATATAAGTAAAAGCTTCAAGAATTTTCATGAGTACATCCAGACTGGGATTATTTCTGCCTGATATAATGTGAGACATTGCAGATCGTTGGATTCCGATTGCTTCCGCAAATTTAGAAGATGTAAGCCCTTCCTGTTTCATCACCTGCAATATACGTTCTTTCATACGCTTTTCATTATAGAAGATTGAAAAAAATGTGACAATCTGTCTTGTTTACAAAACTTACACCATACAAATGTAATACGACACAAATATAAATCATAATTTCCAATTGTGCAATTTATATTTATAAACACAATGTGTTATTTATGTAATCAGCAAATATACAAAAGTAATGTGC
>JAJQES010000178.1 GCA_021201565.1 Tannerellaceae bacterium | reverse complement strand
TTTTATTTCTTTCATTTAAAAAAAACCGAAATAAATCTCTTAATAAAAAACAGGGATCTCCGTTTCTGTGTCCTGCAGAAGCTATTCTGTTTTACTTATTGTTTCCTCCGGTTCTATCCGGGGACGCTGGCGGCGGGGAGCTGTCCGGGTTTCATGACGCTGGCTGAAATTTTGCTCAAAGGTCAGGTCATTCGCCAGTTCAGGTGCATTGGCCTGCATCTCTTTCCGGATCAGGTCCCGGATTTCCGTCCGCAGGCTGAGACGTGTTGCATCCATTTCAGCCTCCCGGGCCGGTTTGAAGATATCTTTATAACGGCATTTTACAATCTTAAATTTAAACTTATCCAGGTCACCGTACACATCAATACCGAGCTTAAACGGCACGGGAGATTTTAATACGGAAAGATGATAATCAAATGTCAGGTCCAGATTATGGATCCCTCCTACAGCTACCCGGTAACGGTCCATCTCAATCAGGAAAGGATAGACTTCTATCTTTTCATCTTTGATCAATAAATCCACTGAAATAGTGTCAATCAGATTCCGCTTCTTGTTCTTAAACATCAACGTTTTGGAAATCTCGGAAAAGGTTTCTCCATCCAGCAAGACCATATCTACCCCATGCAGATACGTTGCCGCATGTACACTGGGCAAAATGACGGACATCGTTGAGTCGAGCTCGCAGGTAGCAGCCATCTGGCAATCCACCACTCCCTCAAAAGATCGTAACATAGGTAATAAAGAATCAATAGCCGGGAAAAGTCCGATCAACCGGTCTACCAGAATGTCCTCCATATCCAGGTCAAAACCCGCAGAAGCTTTTGTCCGGTCCTTTGCGGTATATACCATCGTCAGGTTTCCCTGTCCGATATTGGAATCCATAGATAACTTTTTCAGGTTTACACTCTGATTCCGGACGACCAGTTCCCCATCTACATTTTCCAGCATGACATCATTAAAGTCTATCTTTTTGGCACGCGTTTTCAGGACAAGGTCCAGAAAATCGGGAACAACAAACAAAACATCCGTCGTGTCAGTGGCTGCCGTCATAGTGGTTTCCAGTTGCGATTCATCCATTTCCGCAAATGTTCCATCCTCCATCGCTTCTTTATTCTCTTCCTGCTCTTTCTCCTCCAGGTAAAGCATCCCCCGGTTCATAGCCTGCAACAACTGGTTACAATCTATATAGTCGGATTGAATATCAAAATTAGCCTGTAACTTACCCCGGCCCATCATGGCACGGCGCATACTACTTAGTTCACCGGTCAGGACAAAGTTACTTTTCCCTGCATGGAATTTCGCATCCGTCAAGGTGATCTTATCCGTATCAAACCGGACACTGGTTTGTTCCATTCGCATAGGGAGTGGAAACATACGGCTAAACAGCCGCATCTGGTTGAACTTCACACTTCCCCGCACTTCCCAGTTACGTAAGAAACTACCGGAGGACTGTTGGACAGAATCCCGTTGTCCCTGCTGTCTCCCCTCTGAACGTTGACGCTGAGCCTGTGCGCGTTCCCGGGTTGCACGTTGTACCTGTTGAGCCTGGCGGCGCTGGCGCATCGCATCCCGCAGAGGGAGTGCCTGAATGTTGAATGTATTCATGGCTAACACGGCTCCGGTACGCAACGGAATGTCAAAATAGCGTAGAGTATCCACTGTAATAGAAGCCGCCAGATTAGGCATCGTTTTATCCGAATCCGAAGGTTTAATTCCTCCACGCAGATGGGAGTTTTTAGCCACGACCCAAACGGAATCAGGGGTACGGCTACGAAGATAACCGACTTTGATTTGCCCGGTCAACGGAATAACCGCCGTGGTATCAATTACCGGGGAGGTTTTTGCCTGAATATCCACCCCACTCATCTGGGTATTGATCTGATTAAACCGTATACTCATACTATCGACCGTCAGATACGCACTTAACAAATCTTCGTTGGCCAGGTAGGAACTGGTCTGTTTAGCCGAATCTACATGGAAGTGTAAACCACCGACATACATTCCCATTCCCGACACCCGGCTAAAAGCCCTCAATTGGTCTATATCCAGTTTACCTGCTGCATTCACCCGGTTGTATTTACCATCCATCAGATCATCCAGCGTAAAGGTAGCCGCCAGGTCAGCAGTCATGTTTCCCCGCAGGATCAATGTATCCGGATTCAGGAATTCCTGTGCCAGCCTGGTAAAATCAATATTCCCTTTCATATAGGTATCAATAGCCGGTGAGCGAAACAGGTCATCGACCCGGGCCCGGAGAGTAAAAGAGGTATTCAATCCTTCCACTGTCAGATTTCTTAATACCACAAAAGAGGAATCAGGCGCATGTCCGTTCAGATGCATACCCATCTCCATTTCTAAAGACTCTATTCCCTGTTTTACCCCCTTCATAAAATAAGACCCATTTGAAATCTTCGCGCCCAGATTAATGGTCGGAATAATACTATCTCCTAAAAATCCGGTGATCTTACTTTTCATTTCAACTGTCCCTTTGGCCTGCATATTCTTCCGGTCCTGAAGATATTCATCCGGCACAAAATTCAACAGCTCATTCAGGTCAGACGCTTCCAGCGACATGCCCAGGTCCAGTTTCAACTTATTGGAATCCGGCAGATTCACAATCGTACCGTCCGCATTGAACGGTAATTCATTCACTTTCATCTTTGCCCCTTCCAGCCGGATCGTATTCAATTCGTCAGTCAGTTCAACCTTACTCTTAAAGTGAATGGCCATCTTATTATTCAGGGTGTAAGCCGGACTATTGAATTTAATCGAAGAACTGCTTACCTCTACATTCATTACACTGCGGGCTCCGGACAAAGCTCCCCGGAAATGAACAGCCAGATCCCCCACTTCCGTTGTCATTTCATTGGCAGGACTATCAAAATAGACAGATGTTGTACTGGCTTCGATCTCCATCAGGTTACGGCTATCTTTGAGCGCTCCTTTCATACGAACAGACAAACTATCTACCTGGGTATATATATCAGCCTGGCGGTCATCATAGACCAGATAGCCCCCTTTTATCCCTAATTTTTGCAGATCTATTGGCGGTATTGTTGTGGTCGAATCCGTGGCAGCTCCCTCCACTTCCTCTTCATCCGGAGGTAAAATATCCCAGTTAGCGACCCCTTCTTCATTGACATACGCATAAATATACGGGTCTTCTATAAAAACACCTCCGATTGTCAGTTGGTCACGAAACAGATAATCCAACGGATTGACAGAAACCAAAGCGCGGTTAAACGTGAGCAACGTATCCGAAGAAAGAAACACATCCTCAGCCACCGAAGCTGAATCCCGGGTAGCATACGAGACCAGGGTACCACCATAGACACGTACACCCAGGCGGGGATATGTTTCAAAGAAAGTCAGCTCTATTCGTTCACAATTCAGTTCTCCGTTTAATACCTGATTCGCCTGGTTCACCACCAAAGGTGTTAAACGGTCAGGAGGCAGAACACCCCACTTGAGAATGCAGAACGCAATCCCCGGTATACCGATAAGTATAAAAACGAATACACTTACCAGGATGATCCAGAATTTCTTGTTTTTCATATCTAAAGCCTTTTATGAATTGACAATTGACAATGCACAATTGCCAATTAGTTTGAGTCTGTTCTATTTTTAATTGACAATTGTCAACTGTCCATTGTCAAATGTTTTTACCGTCTGCCGGATAGACTATGCCTAACTGGCGGCGTACTTCATCAATAATCTCCAGCGTAATCAGCGAATGTGTATGGCTATTGATTTCAGACTCTCTTTTTCCGGCCTGTATCAAATCCATAAATTCCGCTACCTCATAATAATATTCATCCTTTTCAGGCGGACAACTCAAATCCTGCGGTTCAGGTTTAGGACCTTTTCCCGACTTAGCGGACGGACGGGGAGTGAACCCTACTTTACTGATCAGATTGATCCGGTCCAGCGTCAGGTTCCCCTCTTCCCCCTGAATTTCGGTAGGCAGATAAGAGTCTGCGATTTTAGAATACAGCACAGTCGCATTCATTCCTTCATACGTAAAGTTGACTGCTCCCTGTCCATCCGCACCGGAGGAGAGAACTACTCCTGATGCCTCTATTTTCTGCGGACGGCCAAACAAGACCACCATAGGGTAAATGGTATAAATACCGATATCCATCATAGCCCCATTGGAAAGTTCCGGTTTAAACGCATTTAGGATGACTCCCTCTTTGTAGGTATCATACCGGGAAGAGTACTGGCAATAGGAGGAGAAATAACGACGGACCGTTCCCAGACGGGACAGGTTTTCACGTACAACCCGGAAATTAGGTGTCATCGTGGGCTTCATTGCCTCCATCAGTGTCACCTGGTATTGTTCCGACGCGGCGATCATCTTCCGGACTTCCCGGGCATTCGAGGCAAACGGTTTTTCACACAACACATGTTTCCCATACCGCATGCAAAGAATACTCTGTTCCGCATGTAAAAAATTAGGGGAAGCAATATAGACCGCATCAATGCATATACTTTTCGCCATCTCTTCCAGCGAAGTAAATGTATGAGGGATCCGGTGTTTGGCAGCAAAAGCATCCGCTGTTTCCTGTGTACGGGAATAAACCGCCGCCAGTTCAAACCGTTCATCCTGCCGGGCACCTGCAATTACCCAGTCTGTAATAAAATTGGTCCCGACGACACCAAAACGTATTTTACCATTCTTCCGATCCATCTGCATCCACTTATTTTTTCTATATCCAATAACAAAGATAGAATAAAAATTTTATCTATTTTTGAATACGAAAATAAACAGAATCAGTAAATAACCAGTATGAAAC
>JAJQES010000239.1 GCA_021201565.1 Tannerellaceae bacterium | reverse complement strand
GGAACATATTTACTCAATTATGGAATAACAAACGAAGTAACGGCTGGATGGCTCTGGAACTACTTCTGGCTTTTTGCTTTATCTGGTATCTGGTTGACTTTTTCTTTGCATTAGGATATAATTATACGTTGAAAAATCATAGAGACCTGGTTCATACCTGGAAAATAAATCTTTCCACTTATCCTTCTGATCATTATTTATATGATGCGGAAAGATCTACTTCTGAAAAAATGTTTGAGGACTACAGCCGGATATTGGATGTAATAAAAACAACTCCTTCTGTCGAAACTTTGGGAATTAGTTATTATAATTCGTCACCAGGTAGTAATAGTTATAGTAGTAATAGTTTTTTGGATATTGCTGATTCATCCCGTATGGCTTCCGGTCAGATTATTCATATCTGTCCTCAATATGATTTCCTGCGTGTGTTCAGGCATACCCGGGAAGATGGGAAAATACCGGTAAGTACCCAGGATTATGACTGGTCGGTGCCCAACAGTATATTGATCAACCGGCTTATGGAAGAATCTTTGTGTCCGGAAGGAGGAAAAGCGACGGGAAAACTATTAGGATATAAATATGGAAAAGGAGAGCACCGGGTAGTAGGAGTCGTGGATAATACCAAGCGATTTGATTCGGGCAGGCCACAGGGAGTGGTGTATATGGCACAACGTTTGTCGGAAGAAAATTTTATGGACGCTGAAATCAGCATTAGAGTGAGTAATGTTTCTGAAAGCCAGTTTAATGCCGGTTTTATTGATCAGGTTTCAGATCGCCTGCAAATCGGGAATTATTATTTTCTGAATATGCTTCCTTATACCAAAATTCATGCAGATACGGAAAGGTCTTTTGGATTGACAACAATCGTTAGTGCTGCTCTTTTTATGTTATCGTTTTTTCTGGTTAGTATTATTCTTTGTCTGATCGGAACATTTTGGTATAGGGTATCAAGACGAAAAGAAGAGATTGGCATTCGTATAGCTGTTGGGGCTCCTCACTCGGGAATCCGAAAATTATTTATTCTGGAAGCTGTCTGCCTGTTGTTATTGGTGGTTCCTTTTGCTATGATTTTGGAGTATCAAATCGTAAATCTGGATTTGCTCTTAACCTATGGGGAAGGGCATGAACTAAACTCTTATTTAATTTATCAGCCTCTAACCCGGTTTCTGGTCACTAATCTGATTACTTTTTGTTTGGTGGCCTTTATCGTAAGTCTCGCCGTCTGGATACCTGCTCAAAAAGCAGCCGAAATGGAACCGGCCGATGCGTTGCATGATGAATAATTTTGTTTTTTGTGTTACATTTTTCCGGTAGAATTGTCTTATAAATAGAACCTGTTTTTACAGAATATGCAACTTTTCTATAAGCGGATGCGTATATAAATAGAGAACAAAGACAAAACAATGGAAATAGTAATAAAAACAATTCTTCTCTTGCTGATTGTGCTCAGTGTTCTTCTGTATCTGGAGCAGGAAGGATGGTTGGAAAAGGCAAAAAGCTACTTTAAATTATTCACACATCATAAATAACTTTTGTAAATAACTGAATACTCCCGGCTATGCAGTGATGCATGACCGGGATTTTTTATAAATCGTGATCGGAAGATTTAAAGTCCCGTAGGGATGCCCTATCTTAGCCCAGGGCAACGCCCTGGTTTACAGGAAGTAAGTGGATTTGAATGCTGTAAGCACGCCATAATAAAATAGTGACAGATAAATAGATTGTAATTTATGCCGTCCCTTCAGGACTCAACAAAACCAACGGATTCAAACCCAGGGCAACGCCCAGTCGTGTTCAGAAGATTTAGAGTGCCAGCGGCACGGTTTATGATAGCCCAGTACGAAGTGCTGGGGTTGAGCAGATTGGCTCTTGTGAGTCCTGAAAGGACGACTGAAAACAGACAGCCTGGCCCGTTTGTATTCTTAAGCCGTGCTTACAGCACTAATGTCTACCAATATGCTACTACCCAGGGCGTTGCCCTGGGCTAAGATAGGGCGTCCCTACGGGACTTAGGGGATAATCCGTACCCCAGGCCTGGTATTACTGTTCCGGGCTATTGTAAATCGTGCCACCGGCACTTTACATCTTCCGGGCATCACTGATTTTTTATCAAAAGTTCATCGAAAGATGAAATCCCATGTGGTGGAGGGTGGCGATGGGAGAGATCGCCAGATTGTGTTTTTGTGCGAAAGGGCGGGTGAAAATATAGGCGCTTCCGGTGCCGATGGCTGCTCCTGCAATCACATCCCACCAGTCATGTTTATCGGCATACGTACGGCTCCAGGCGACGTATCCGGCTAACAAATAAGCCGGCGCTCCCCATTGCCAGCCGTATCTGCGTTGGAGGAAAGCGGCGCCGGTAAAGGAAACCGCTGCATGGGCGGACGGAAAGGAATATTTGTCACTCCCGTCAGGTCTGGTTTTCCGGGTACTGAATTTTAATGCGTATGAAACTCCTAAAGAGGTGGCCCCGGATAAAGCCCCCTGTTTTAGCCCTTGCCAGTCCTGTTTATACACCGTGACAGCCAGACAGGTGAGCGGGGCAGCTACGAAAAGGATGTCCCCACTGGTTTTTACTGCATTTTGCGAGCTACTCCGGGTATAGTCCTGGGCAGACAGGGTTCCGGCTATAAGACAGAGTATAAGTAGAAATTGTCTTTTCATTTACCTGAGCAATAATAAAATTTTAGGAATAAAAATAATACAGCCGGTCAATGCCGCTGCTATCGCGATTAATAATACCGCGCCGGCTGCTATATCTTTGATCACCTTTATCCGTTCATCGTATTGGGGAGAAATGAAGTCCGCTATTTTTTCAATAACCGTATTAAAGGCTTCCGCGGCAAGAACTCCTCCAATGGCAAAAAAGACGCAGATCCATTCGGTGCCGGAAATCCGGAAGAACCATCCGGCCGCACATACGGCAAAGGTGGCACAGCAGTGGATCCAGGCATTATGTTCGTAGGTGATCAATGTTTTTATTCCCCGGAAAGCATGGGTAAAGCTACGCAGCCGTTTTCCAAATGAAAATGTATTCTTTTCCATACAGATGATTTGATAGACCGCTTCAAAGATAAAGGTTTAAAACCCAAATATCAATCTCTGTCCTCTGTCTCTCTGCCTGAAAACGAACAAGGTGTTCAGAAATGAACAGTTATTTTCTTTATTAGTGTGCTGACTGTTAGTTTCTTATGGATTTGGCATCCGTTTTGTTGAGTGGATGGAAATTATTTTAGTCAGATGAAAAAAATATATATAATCACAACTTTACTGTGTTGCCTGTTACGCTCCTTACAGGCTTCCGGAGAAGAGCATGTTATCCGGTTGACTCTTGAAGAAGCGATCCTGCTGGCTCAGTTGCAATCGGTAGACGCGGCTGTTGCACTGAATCAGTTGAAAACCGCTTACTGGGAATACCGTACCCACCGGGCCGACCAGTTGCCGGAGATTAATTTTACTTCTACTCTTCCCTCGTACCGGAAAACATACGGTAAATACCAGAATTCAGACGGGACGTACACTTACCTGCGGGATAATACCATGGGACTGTATGGCCAGCTTTCCATTGACCAGAATATTCCGTTAACAGGGGGAGCTATCTCTGTAAATACTTCCTTAGATTTTACCCGCCAGTTAGGTACAGGTGCTTATAATGAGTTCATGAGTATTCCGGTAGGGATTACCTTGCAACAACCGGTCTTTGGCGTAAACAAACAAAAATGGGAGCGAAGAATAGAACCTGTTCGCTATGAGGAAGCAAAAGCTGCCTATATGGAATCGGTGGAAAATGTGACTATGAACACCATTTACTATTTTTTCAATCTGCTCTCTGCCCGGGAAAATCTGGCGATCGCCCGGCAGAATCTGGAGAATGCGGAGAAGTTATATGAGATAGCACAGGCCAAACGGAAGATCGGGCATATTTCGGAAAATGAACTGATGCAATTGAACCTCTCGGCTTTGCAGGCAAAGGGGAAACTGACCGAAGCGGAGTCTAACCTGAATACCCAGATGTTCCAGTTACGTGCTTTTCTGGGGCTTAGTGAAGAGGATGTAATTGATCCGGAAGTACCCATGTCAGCTCCTTCTGTTAAACTCATCTATCAGGATGTATTAACAAAAGCACAGGAGAATAATAAATTTGCCCGGAATATTTTACGCCGCCAGTTAGAGGCGGATTATGCGGTGGCAACAGCCAAAGGAAACCGCCGGACCATTGATCTGTACGCCACAGTAGGATATACCGGAAAAGACCGCCTGATGCCGGATGCATACCGGAACCTGATGTCCAACCAGGTGGTGGAGGTAGGGGTCAAAATACCCCTTCTGGACTGGGGAAAACGAAAAGGGCAGGTGAAGGTTGCGGAGTCTAACCGGGAGGTTGTGCTCTCCCAGATCCAGCGGGACCAGATGACTTTCAACCAGAATATATTTCTGTTGGTGGAAAACTTTAATAACCAGGCGGCCCAGCTTGAAATTGCGAGGGAGGCAGATGTGATTGCTGATAAGCGGTATCACACCTCTATTGAAACCTTTCTGATCGGGAAGATCAATATCCTGGATCTGAACGATGCCCAGAATGCCAAAGACCAGGCACGTCTGAAACACATTGATGAACTCTATTCGTATTGGTATTACTATTATAATGTCCGCAGTCTTACCCTGTATGATTATTGGAATAACCGTACTATCGACCGGGATATTGAAGAGATTGTGAGAAGGTAAGAAATAACTCGTATAGTTAAAATATGTTTTTGAATGAGTGGTTTTGTGCTCTGAATGATATACTTTTAGAAAGGTGTTTTTAATTCCGGAGATATAATTGCAT
>JAJQES010000133.1 GCA_021201565.1 Tannerellaceae bacterium | reverse complement strand
TCTTACACCATTCATACTTTTCTCCTTTCTGTTTGTATATAATTATGTATAGATAACTTTTACAACCAAAAAGAAGTTTATTAAAAACAGTTAGAAAAGTATTTTAATAAAAAAACAGAGAGTTGTAAAATCTTACAACTCTCTGTTAAAATAACTCTTTCTATCTATAGTAACCCGTACTCCTTATTTTACTGTAGCAGCTGTCGGTGTAGCACTAACAGGAGTGGGGGTTGTCATAACCGGATTATTTATAATACTTGTATTTGTATTTTCTTCCTCTTCCGGAATAATCCATAAGAAAATGTCAGATTCGGCCGGAAGGTCATAAGATAACTGAGCATCAAAATTTGTACCTGTACGTTTAAGGGGTTTTTTAAGCCTCATCATATCAAAGAATGAGAAACCTTCTCCCCAAAGTTCTACTCTACGCTGGAACCATACTTCCTCCCGGATACCTGCCGCATCAGAAGCCGGACACACATACGCCGGGTCACGGTAGGTACGGATAAAGGATTCTAATGTAGACTTAGCGGTTCCCGGATTTCCACCCATTGCCTGAGCCTCTGCCATAATCAGATACATTTCTTCAGCTCTCATCATAGGGAAATCACAGGCATTCGTCGCATTGTCATATATATCCTGGTAAGGACCGAACTTAACATTCAGATAAGGAGCCTGCCAGCCAAACCAATCTTCTACTCCATACTCAACTCCATTATAGGTTGCTGTCCAGTCATAATCCACAATGGGAGAATAAAAGTTCTCATCAATCCACCATCCTTTACGAACATCTGTTTCCGGAATTTGTTCCCACAAGGTATTGTTAATATATCTTCCGGCATATCCGGGAGCATATCCGTTTCCTGTAAATGAACACATGTGAGAGGGGAAATTCAGAAGTCCGCTTCTTACTATATCATTCGTTTCTGATACCACCAATCCCCAGATCCATGAACCTGCTGAAATATCATTAAAAGAAGGTTTAGACACCTCTTCAATACTATAAGGGGTATATCCGCTTAATGCATTCGCGGCGTCGCTGGCTGCCTGATCCCAGTTATTCATTAATAAATGAGCTCTTGCACGAAGGCCATAAGCTACATTCTGATTTATAAGACCTTTATTCGTACGACTATAGCCCTCTAATATTTCTATAGCCTCATTCAAATCCGAAATAATAAGATCATAAATCTCTTTAACCGTTGCACGTCCGTTTTCGGTAGCATCCTGCCCACTTGTATTTTCATCTACTAAAGGAATTGCCAACTCATTTTCATGTCCTACATACGTAAATTGATACATTTGCACCAGATTTAAATAATCGAATGCGCGGGAAGCCAGCGCCTGTCCCCTGTACGCTTTTAAAGTGGCATCTTCAACACCTGAAGGGATAGTTGCCAGAATATCATTTGCCGTCCGCATGTGACTGTAAAAAAGCAACCATAGAAAATAACCAAACTCATTTGTTTTAGTACGGTCCAAAAACCGGGCTGGCGTCAGAAACCAGTTATAACCACTATTTTCAGCAGGCATATCCATACCTGAAGAATCAAAGATCATACAGGCAGCCGCATATCCAAAGTCAAAGTGACGGGTCGCATTGGCCCAATTATAAATAGACGCATATTTTATAAGTCCGCTGTACAAACCATTCACATCGGCGACTAAACGATCCGGTGAGGAGTTCAATAAATCATCTTTCTGATCCTGAGTATATATACTATCTGCAGGATTCAAATCCATATCCACACAGCCAAACATAAAAAACAGGCTGGCTATGAGGGAGAATGCTTTCATATAATTTTTTCGTTCCATAATTTTTTTCTTTTAAAATTGTTTAGAAAGTCAAACTAACACCTCCGGAAATTGACCGGATCGGTGAATATCTGTAAGCTCCTGAGGCTGTATAGGATTGACGTGGGTCAAATCCTTTTCTTTTAGAAAACAGATACACATTTTCTGCCATAAAGAATACCCGCATATTTCCAATATCAAATTTTCTTGTAAGTTCCTTAGGCAAGGTATAGCCCGCAGTAATATTACTAATATCCAGATAATTGGAGCTAATAAGAAATCTGTCTGATCTGGAATTGGTGAAATTTTGTAAAGCATCTACTCTTGGTATATCTGCATTCTTATTGCTTTCACTCCAGGAATTTAACATATCAATATGCCAGTTCTGGCCTGCTGAAGAAGCACTTCCTCCATGCATTAATGAACGGTATCCCTCATCCAGCGTCTTACCTCCTAACTGATAGGTAAATGAGATAGAAAAATCAAATCCGGAATAATTTAAGGAAGTACCAAATCCTCCATATAGAGTCGGAAGGATATTCCCGGTAGCATAACGGGTGGCATTATTATAATCAGTAGTAGTGGTAGTACCCGTTACGTTTCCTGAACTGTCCACTTCATCTACATAAAACAACGAAAGACCTTCTTCGTTTACACCGGCATATTTACGTAAATAAAATTGATACATAGATTCTCCTTCTCTGTAAATACGGGGGTCTGCGATCAATTCACCCTTCAGCTCCGGAGCAAGTTGCAGAATCTTATTTTTCAGGAATGTACCGTTTGCATAAATGCTCCAGTTCATTTTTTTGTTACTGATCACCTCACTGCGTAAATCTATTTCAAATCCCTGATTACGAATAGAACCAATATTCATGGGGACTTCACTATATCCAATAGAGATAGGAACCGGCATGTAATAAAGCAGGTCTTTCGTTTTTTTGTTGAAATATTCAACAGACCCGCTTAATTTTCCATTCCAGAAATCAAAATCAACTCCGGTATTAAAAGTATGTGACGTTTCCCAGGTAATATCTTTATTTCCTTTATAATAAAGAACTGAACCAAAATCTTCGTTACTGTTTGATACTTCATATTGATCCTGATAAGGATAATAGTTAGGAGTTAGGTTATCTGAATATAAAAGCGCATCATTCCCCTGGATCCCATAACTGATTTTATACTTAAGGAAGTTGACCCATGGAACATTCGCTAAAAATTCTTCTCTATTAATAACCCAGGCCCCACTTACACTACCAAAGTTACCCCAGCGGTTATCCGGGTGAAAGCGGGAAGTGGCATCACGACGATAAGAAGCTCCGATAATGTATTTTGAATCATATTCATATTGTACACGGCTTAAATATCCCTCTGTTGAATATTTGTTGGTGTAGGAATTCACACTCGGTGAAGAAATACCATTGTTAATTTCTACAATATCCGGATTGAAAAGGTTTTCTTTACTTCCTCTCAGATAATTATAGGTATATCTATAGGACTCATGTCCGAGCAGGATATCAAGAAAATGAACATCTGCAAATGTTTTCTTATAAGTAAATAATTGTTGATGGTTGATTCCCAATTTACGTTCATTTCCAACATATACAATACCCCCTACCTGGGAATATTGGCCATAATACGCATTGTATAAACGGGTATAACGGGAGTTATCCACATCTAAACCAAAATTGTAAGTAAATTTAAGGCCTTCAAGAAGTTCAACATCTGCAAACCATCTACCGCTTATTACATCAGACTCATATCCTCTTTTATCCAGTTGCATCATAGCTGCAGGATTAGATCCACTCATCCAGGTACGGTTAAAGTTGGTACTTGTATTGTCCCCAAAGTCATAGACCGTATATCCTCTTGAATCCGTTTTAATGGATCCATCTGCATTTCTTATATATAACGGATAAATAGGAGCGATATAATTCGCTATATAAAATAAGTTAGCCGAAGATCCGCTGCTGGTTTGATCTGCAGGAGTTTGTAGATCATAGTGAGTATAAGCCATATTAGCACCCAGCTTTAACCATGTTTTAGCCTGATAATCGGCCTTTGCACGGGTTGAATATCTACTAAAACCGGAATTTTCCATTAAGCCGGAATCATCCAGATAGTTTCCTGAAAAATAATAGCTTACCTTATCACTGGCGCCGGAAACACTAAAATTATATTCCTGTCTCAAATTGCCTTTATTGAAAAGTTCTTCATACCAATCATCCGGCGTATAATAATACGTTCCATCGCTATATCCTAAAGTTGCATTTGGATTCAGTTTTCCATCTGTACCGATCAAATCCTGTCCTGAAGGTACGGTATAAATAGTATATCCTACCCCACCATTTGAATTTGTAGGTAAATAAGTAAGAGCCTGGTTACGGGCATTTTCAGCTGTACCGTTTTGCTGGTAATAATAACTGTTATAAATAGCTTCGTATGCTTTTTCCAGATACATACCCGGATTTTTCATTACATCGTAGTTCGGAACGGCTCTCCTGTTAGTACCCCATTTGGCATCTACAGTAATAGTTGTTTTTTGAGAAGTACCTTTTTTTGTAGTAATCAAGACTACCCCATTTGCTCCACGGGCACCATATAAAGCATTGGAAGCCGCGTCTTTTAAAACTGTAGTACTTTCAATATCCGCCGGGTTAAGCGCAGATATTTCTCCATCATAAGGAACACCGTCTACCACATATAACGGATTATTACCGGCAGCCATAGATCCCACTCCCCGGATACGAATCTCCGCTTTGGTTCCAGGTTGCCCGGATGTGCTGGTAGCCTGTACCCCGGCAACGACTCCCGCCAAAGCATTTGTAAGGTTGGAAACCTGGCGTTTACTTATTTCTTCACTTGACATGGTACTCGCAGATCCGGTAAAAGAAGAACGCTTTGCTGTACCAAACGCTACTACAATTACATCACTTAATGCTTGTGTAGAAGTTTCCAGTACCACTCTTAAAACCGGCTCTACCGCAACCTCTTGCGGCTCCATCCCCACATACGAAACGACCAGAGTCTTTGCAGAACTTGGTACATTGCTAATGCTAAATTTTCCGTCTAAGTCTGTTAC
>JAJQES010000076.1 GCA_021201565.1 Tannerellaceae bacterium | reverse complement strand
TTTCGATTAATTGGCAAAATACAAATTATTTTACTAAATAATTATTTACCATAATATTTATATATTTTTTCGCCCTTTTTGATCTATAATTGGTGTTTTTAGAAAATGAACATATTTTACTCATTTCAAATTCTTACTAAACTTGTAGCATTGTTTAAAGGCTAACAAAATTTAGTATGAAAAACCTTGTAGTAATCACCACTATTCTTTTATCTATTTGTTGGATTGGCTGTAATGAATCTAAAAATACGGCTAAAAATGATCCTCTGACTCCTCCTTTTCAGGTAATCAATCCGGATTACAAGACCAGTCCTTTAACCGGAATGACCCGTGACCATTGGAAAGAGGCCGCCCTCTATTTATTAGAAGGAGCTTTTAATTACATTCATTCACTGGATGATCAGATGGTGTTTCCCAAACAGGAAGGTGTTAGCTATCCACGTCATGAGGGGCAATTACCGGCTGAAAGACTGGAGGGTCTATGCCGCACTCTTTTTGTTGCTATGCCTTTATTAAGAGAAGACCCGGATTTAACTATTAACGGGATAAAAGTCGCTGAATATTATCAACACCAGTTGAAAAGCATAATAGATCCTAATAAAAAAACATATATTCAGCACCGGGCACCGGATGGAGGTCCTCATCAGATCCTGGTTGAGTTCGGTGCATTAGCCATTTCTTTGTTTGGCATACCTGACATCTTATGGGAGCCTTTGTCTCAACAGGAAAAAGATGCATTAGCCGCTGTTATGATTAGTTATGGAGACGGGCCTACGGTTCCTTCTAACTGGAAGTTTTTTAATATTTTTGTTCTGAGTTTCTTTAAAGAGCAGGGTTATCTGGTGAATGAGGTTCTACTGGAAAATTATTTAAAACAAACCCTGGAACATTACAGGAGTGAAGGCTGGTACAATGATAATCCGGCTTATGACTATTATAGTATGTGGGCCTTCCAAATGTATGCGATGATTTGGAATGAGTTTTCCGGAAAGAAGAATTATCCGGAATATGCGGAGCAATTTACTGTCAATTTCCGTGAAATGGTTAATAATTATCCTTATATGTTCAATAAAGAAGGACAGATGATCATGTGGGGACGTAGTATTACTTACCGGTTTGGTGCTATATCGCCTTTTCCTTTAGCCGGTTACTTAAATGATCCGTCTATTAATTATGGATGGTTGCGACGCATTTCTTCCAGTACTATTTTGCAATTCCTGGAGCATCCGGATCTCTTGAAAGATGGTG
The DNA here is from genome assembly GCA_021201565.1 of Tannerellaceae bacterium. Classification (GTDB taxonomy): domain Bacteria; phylum Bacteroidota; class Bacteroidia; order Bacteroidales; family Tannerellaceae; genus UBA4116. The sequence goes on along the minus strand of JAJQES010000076.1, from coordinate 3,641 downwards.
TACCTACTTTAGGATATTATGGCGAATTCGAGCCTGCCGTACAGGGATATAGTTGTCGTGGAAGTGTGTATTGGTGTGGGAAAGCCTTTTTAGGGCTTTTGATCCCGGAAGAAAATATTTTCTGGACTGCTGTTGAAAATAATGGCCCATGGGAAAATGAATGGCAGAAAGGGAATGTATATAACAAATTCCAACCCGGATCAGAGATATTGATAACTGACTATCCCAATAGTGGAGCTTCTGAGATCAGAGCCTGGTGTCATGTGGCCTGGATACCTGCGTGGGAAAAGTTCAGAGCCAGTGAGAATTATAATAAACTCTCCTATAATAGTGAGTTTCCATGGATGGCTGATGGGAAAAACGGAGAAGTATCTATGAACTATGCTGTAAAAAACCAGGAGGAGGAATGGGAAGTACTACGGTTATATACCTTCCATAAGTTTGAGAATGGAATTTATTACCGGGATGCTTATCTGGAAACGAATCCGGAAATAAAATTCCGGCTGGCTGATATTCCTTTGCCTAATGGTATCCTTAGGGTAGATCGTGTCCAGACAAATATACCTATTGAATTACGTTTAGGACATTATTCTTTACCACAGAAGGAGGAGACTATTTCACAGGATGTTTTAATTACAGGAGATAAAAAGACCAGTTTAATTGCAAACGGAGAATATTCTTTATCTATGGAAGCATTGGAAGGATGGGAGAATATTGAGTTCGTAACAGCCCGGGGACTTCATCCTGAAAGCGAAATTTGTGTTGTATTAAATGCAACGGATAATTTACAGAAGGAAAAAATATATGTGACTCTTCAGTTATGGAAGAAAGGAACTGAACCTTTTTCCGGTGAGGAGTTGAATCCGGTACAATCAGTAAATATCCGGGAAAACAGGATAGTGGAGATTCTTTTCAGGAATGGAGTAAGTAAACAGATTATATTCTAAGATAACATATCTATGCACCTCTCTTTCTTTAAATGAGCATAACCCTCTTTAAAAGACAGGCATCAGTTAGGATTAACCCCCGGGGTTACAGCCACAACCCCGGGGGTTGCAGCGTTATCCCCCGGGGTTATGGTAAGTTTGTGCCTATCTGTGATGAGTATCCTGCTTAGCTGCTATTGAAAAGATGCTTAAGTATTATTACGAATACTTCAGGGTTTCCACGAATCAACCCATTTAAGGACTGGTAACCCATTTTCAAATTCTATGGGTAACCAGATATAACGGGCATCTGAAGGATGACGGGGACGCCAGCGGTCAGCCATAAAAATGAATGCATCTTCTTTACCTATGATTGGTTGGATGTAAGTACTTTGCGAATGAAAAGTTAACTCCGCATCTTCTCCGGTACAGGGATTCGGATGTTGTTTCCAGGGACCCCACAAAGAGGGTGCGGTAAACATCCGGGCCGCATTTGGTGCCCATCCCGTACAACCGGAAGTGATCATAAAATAAGTTCCGTCTTTTTTGAAAATAGCGGGAGCTTCATTATGTCCTGCCGGGGCAATGCGAATGTAACGTCCTGTATGGCTTTGATAATCATCAGATAACTCTGCTATATGGAGAGTCAGGTTTTCTTCTGAGGAAAAGATATGATATGCTTTTTTATCATCATCCACATATAAAGTCATATCTCTTGACATTTGTCCTCCTTCAAAATCACGACGAATAAATAGACCATCCTCTACCGCTTTTGTCCATTCCGGTGTCCACCATTTGTCTCCGAAATCAGCAGCAGATACGGTCAGAGTGCGATGTTCTTCCGGCATATTTTCCGGCCAATAGCCAGCATTGGGTCTATAAGAATGGATATATTGATAAGGACCGGTCGGATAATCACTAACAGCTAATCCTGCCCGTGCGGCTTCGTATCCTTTTCCTTTTAATTCCAGATGGAACCACATCACATATTTGCCAGTCTTTTCGTTATAAATAACTTTCGGACGTTCCAACACACACCCTTTTTCTATATCAGAACCGGAACCTTCCGGTTCTATTGATAAAGCAATTCCTTCGTTTCTCCAGTTAATCAGATCAGTAGAAGAGTAGCATGTAACTCCTTTCAAAGCTGCACTGGTACGGTCACTTTTATGTTCGCCAAACCAATAATAAATTCCATCTTTATAAAGAATACCTCCTCCATGTGCATTTACATGTACACCTGTATTATCCGGCCAGATTTCACCCGGACGGATAGTTGTATTGCATTGTTTAGGTTCCAGATAACGAACCATTTCAGAAGATGCCAATAAAAACGCACCAACACCAAAGTTGGCTGTAGAGTTTGCATTTACAACCTGGCCGGGAATAGCCCGCTCACCAATGGGTTGCACATAGCCAATCTTACCATTGGGCTGTAAAGCTGTTTCCGTAAGATATTTCCAGGATTTTTCTACAACCGGAGCGTACTCTTCCACAGCTAAATAGCCATTGTTCATTCCCCATAAATAGCCATACGTAAAAAATGCCGTTCCACTGGTTTCAGGTCCCGGAGCGTGTTCAGGGTCCATCATACTTCTGGTCCAGTATCCCTCTTGCTGTTGCAAAGGTTTTAATACCACAGCCATATTCTGATAATCACGAATATATTCTTCCCGGTAAGGATCATCTACCGGCAGATCTTTCAGGACTTTGGCGAGACCTGCAAATACCCAACCGTCACCACGAGCCCAAAAGTCTTTTAGTCCGTTTGCAGACGTATGTTTAGGATAAACATATTTGGCATCCCGGTAGAATAATTTTTCGTCCTCATCATACATAATGCTTTTTGCATAGGTATAATACTCATGCAATTTCTCCAGATAGAGGCGGTTTCCCGTCAGTTTATACATTTTAGTCATTACCGGCATGACCATATACAATCCATCAGCCCACCACCAGTAATCATTTCTGTTAGTACTCATTTGATATTCCATTACCTCACGGGCACGGGCTATCTTATAATCTGCCGGTTCCAGGTTATAAAGATCAATATAGGTTTGGAAACAGATTTGCCAGTCACCAAATAGCACATACTCATCTTTTTCACCATAACTATACAACCATTTGGTTTTATCCTGTTCTTTGGCTCCCATCCACTGATTCTTATTCGCCCATAGCTCAGAATACTGCCTGTATTTTTCCTCTCCCGTCAGGAAATATACTTCCATATTTCCGGTATGGTAAGCAGCATGTTCCCAGAAAGACCATCCGGGTTCCGGATTTTCTGTCTGCCAGTAATTATTTACCAAATGAATAATTTCAATCACCTTTTCCTTGTCGTCAGGACTACCCCATGCATAACTTTGCCAAAAGGAAGAAATGCAGACTAAAATACCTATTAAAAACGTGTTTCTCATACTAATTAAAGAATTATAATTATTTATCATTTACTTCCAGCACATACACAGGTTGTGGTTCTATTTCAACAGTTCTTTCTCCATCTCCCTGTCCTGTTCTTTGAACATATAAATGGAGTTTTTCCTGTTGCTTCCATAGCTCAGTATCATGACTTGGTTCCCAGGAATCCACAGGAAACCGGGTTAAATCTTCCACGATCCATTTTCCATTTACTAAATCAGGAGAATAGGCCAAAGAAACCTTATTGTCTCTTTCTTCATCTCTAAAAATGAAATAGGCATTATATTTATTCTCTGT
>JAJQES010000127.1 GCA_021201565.1 Tannerellaceae bacterium | reverse complement strand
ATATGATCCTATCGTAACTATAATTATAATACAGGAAGCTCTCCGGCATGACGTTGTCACTCCATACCTGTGATTATCCTCAATGATAGGGGATTACATCCGGTTAATATCCGGAAAGGAGTATGCTATGTTGATAGGAGAATAGCTACCGCCTGGGGATGACAACCCGGGAGGTAAAAGGATACCGGAGATTACTGGAGGAATTGTAATAGACTTCCGCCGCTCCGATCTTTAGTTTGGCCCGGACTTTAACGGGAATATGGTTTTCATCATCACCGATCCATACTTCCGCCGCTTCTTTACTTTGCTCGAAGGCATCGTCAAAAATATCAATCACGAAATGACGGGTACGGTATTTCAGGGTTTCGTCTTTCTCCACGATCTGTTGTCCCGTATACCGGAAACTTACATTTACAATGTCTTTACCGATAGCCACTTTAAACGGGAACTCGTCTCCGATTTTGATCTTATTCCAGTCAATGGAACGCAGATACATACTGGCCCCTACCATGTCAAAGACACATCCGGGAGTTGTGATCATTGTATCCAGACGGGTTTCATGGAGATTATACCGGTGGGTATGAGTCGTAACCGAATTGCCCCGCCGGGTAAAAGAGATATTTTCGACTAAGTAGTAGTTTTTCTCATTGGTGCGTTTGGAACTATAGAGGACCTGTAAGTCAGGAGAAAAATAACAATCAATCGTATCCCGCATCTTATACACCTTTTCGATCACTCCATGAGTACGGAAGGTCAGATTATAATTCCAGGAATCTTTACTCTCAAAACGGGTCTTCTTCATCCGGAAATTAGCGGAACCGGCCCGGGGCATTATTAATCCCCATTTAAAATAAATATCATAATTAAGCTGCTCTCCATTATGGAAAACAGACTTATCCGGCTTACATTGCTGGGCCTGTATATCTGATAAACCAGCCCATATCAGGAAAAAGATTCCTACGATCCCTATCCACCGGTATTTTCCGGAAAAAGAAAATACCGGACTCACTCTTCTTTTCATCTATCGGTTCCTGTTTCGTTGCGTCGTCTCTTTCGGTTTATTTTTCGTAATATCCAACGGTTTCTGCTTTTCAAGAGGGACAGCTCTTACATCCCAGTTTTCTTCCACTTCAAAATGTTGCATAACCTCTAAGGGTTTCGGGCAGTAAAAGACCTCTTCCGGCTGTAATTTCAATTCATAATTACCGGTGTCCCACTCTCCGTTGTTATTGACGTCCAGTATAAGCCGGGCATAATAGGTATCCGGCTTCAGATCCATAAACAATGCGCCTCCGTTGACTACTTTTGTCTTCCGGACTACCGCATCGCTTTTATTCAATAGTTCTATAAACGAAGTAGTATCTACGCCTGTCACATAGATATAGAGATGTCCATATTCATCTTTGTTTCTTATCTTGAACTCTCCGCTGAAGCCATCATTCCATTTTCCATAAATACTATAAATGGATGCGGAGTCAACCTCAAGTTTATATTCTTCTCCATAGCGCCAGTTTCGCCGGATAAAATAATTGAGGGAATTAGTAGTGTCCGGGAAAAAGTCAAAATCAACCGGATTCCAGAGTGTATCGGCTTTTTGAGATAAATGAAAGAAGTCTTTCGATAATCCGTCCACCGGTTCGTCAAACGTAACCGAAATGGTATCCTGCATCTCTTTTGTTCCGGTTGCATTGATATTCATACCCAGAAAAACAATTTCTGTCTCTTCCTCTTCCCCTTTTTTCGATTTCTTCTTATTATCCTGTGCCTGCGGACGATTACGCAAAATGACCTGTATTGTATCCAGCTGTGGTTGCAGAATATTCATAGAGTCACTTCTCAGGTAATTGACCTCCATTTCCAGGGTATCTCTCTGCCAAAGCAGGGAATCCCTTAACCAATAATGAATGGTTCTTTTGTCATCTGCCGTTTGTACAAAATACCAATCCTCTTCCTCCGGTATAAAATTGAGAGGAACAGGATCCGGGATCTGCTCTACCGGCTCATTAAAATGAAGCGTAAATTTATTTTCCGAACTCCGGTCCGGACGAGTCATATACTGACGTATAAATTCTTCTTTAAAAAGACGTAACTGAATATCATCCGGAATAAATTTATTGAATTCACGGGCATAAATCGTGTCAATCGTCAGGGAGTCCACCCATACCGTATCATACCGGGCCGTTAACTCGAAAGATGGAGTAATCAGGGAATCCAGAAAAGCAATCTCTTCTCCGGGCTGGTCAAACATGTAATCCCGGTTCATGTCATTCAACGCATAGATCCGGTAGGTTCCCGGCGCAATATTACGAATTGTGAACTGTCCCCGTTCATTGGTACGCGAGATACGCAAAAAAGGCTCTGTACGAAAGGCTGAATCTTCCAGATTGGAATGCAAACCAATGGTAATCCCTGAAAGAGGTTCCAGATCACGGGCATTCAACAATAGCCCGGAGACTTCGAGGGAGTCAATCACATCACCGGTAGAAAAAGCAAACGAAAAATTTTCCAATACGTTCTTTTCATTGTTATCAGCGATAGAACTGGTAAAATCAATCGTATAGGTTGTATTTTCCTTTAATGTATCTCTCAGTTCTACTACTACCTTTTTCCCCTGGGCCCGGATCACCGGCATAGTACGCTGGGGGGGAGTAATAATTACATTTTCATTCGGATTCTCTATCTGGATTAACTCATCAAACACAATCTCAACCTTTTTTCCTGTAAAATTAGTCTGATTAAACTCAGGCGTTGTTCTCACCACTTTGGGTGGATCTTCATCGTAAGGACCTCCGGATGGCGATGCCATATTCGCACAGGAATAAATCCATAAACTGATAAAGACAACCAACAACCCTAACAGACCATTTTGCATGCCTTTGTAACTCATTCAATTTCAATTAAAAATAACATGTTTTCATACTGAATGTTTCGAGTATCCATTTAACAGATTTTCATCAATCATGTCGTCATAGTACAGGAAGTCGGAACAAAAATAGAGATTTTCCTTGGATTAACTTAAAATTAGCGATCTTGTTTTACATTAATCACATTTTATTAATTTAGTTAACGACTTTTGTGCGTTTTTATTTCCCTAACTCCTTTTCAGCAAGCGGAATCCGATAGAGCAATAGAGACATTTCCTCTTTTCGCAATACTCCCGTTTCAACTGGATAAGTCCCTGGCTATCGCCTGCATTGCGGGGAATCAGGCCGGCCTGACTGAAAAGAGTCACAATATGGTTTTTCTCCGGTGGAAGTGTTTCCAGTAGCAATAGAGCTCTGTCACAATAGACCGGCTGATGGGTATGAGCTCCATACGCAAAAAGGACCGGAACCACGGTGTTAATCAGGACAACCCGGATTGAATCTTCTCCCAACAGTTTAACCCGTTCCGGGGAAGAGGCCCGGAAATGATAATGAGTTAACCAGTAGGAAGAAGGGGGAATACGAAAATACTTTTTTATATCTTCCGGGTCAACGGTATGAAGAATTTGTGAAAAGAGGGTATCGTATTGCCCCAGTATCGCGGCTAATTGAGCCAGCTTTACCACAGGAAAGTTCTCAGGACGGGTCCGCAGGTTTTTAAAGAAATAGTTCGTATTGGTTTCCAAACCAAATTTATGTTTCAGGAAGCGGTATTCTTTTTGAAGGATTTTATAATACTCATCCTCTATCTCTTCCTCCAGTAATCCGGCCTGTCCGATCAGCATCGCTTCGAGCTGGCAGTTGTTTTCCCGGTGTTTCAACAGATATTTAAACGGCAGATTACGTGCAAGTGATTCAAAGGCATCACTGTTGACACCAAACCCCAGGTTCCGTGCCAGGACAATATAGAACACTTCATTCCAATCTTCCTGATATTTCTCAAGCAACTGAAAAATAGTCTCTGTTTTTCTCTCCAAACGTTCATTTACCAACTGGTCGAGCCAGGAATTCAGAAAGAACGGATCAATACTCCTGATTTCAGCCAAACAGGCGATATTTTTATCACGGAATAATAACCATTCAATATTTTGCCGGATTTTTGCCGGCACTGGTAGTTCTAACTGAGGAACCCTACTACCATCTGTCCGGAAAACCTCCCGGTTTACTTTCTCCACCACATGCAATACGACAGTATCATACGCCTTATCAACATTATGATTGTGAGTATACCAATCGGAAGAAGAGGTGTGCATTTCTATACTTCCGGCCCACAACGTACCTCCAATCCTGATTTTTGCATTGAAGAAATCCGGGCCGGCATCGGGGTTGGGCACTCCGGGGTCAATGATCTCTACCGGAAATCCGTCCATTGTGTAAAGTGAAGTGGTTGCGTGTAGTCTGTATTTCCAGACATAATGTAATATCTGTTCCATCTTTCATAGTTGAGATTATACCACAAATCTAATTGATTTTCTTTATATTTGCGCCAATAAAGTAACTCAATTATATCCTTTATACCGTATAACATATGAATATTGCTTTAATCGGCTATGGGAAAATGGGTAAAACCATTGAACAGATTGCCAGAGACAGAGGTCACCGGATCGTAGCGATCATCGATATAAATAATCCACAGGACTTTGATTCTGAAAACTTTAAGAAGGCGGATGTGGCGATCGAATTCACCACGCCGGACACCGCTTTTGACAACTATATGAAATGTTTTGCCGCGAATATTCCGGTGGTATCCGGTACGACCGGGTGGTTAGACCGGTTGAGCGTGATCAGAGAAAAATGCAATGAGGGACAAACTTTTTTCTATGCCTCTAATTTTAGTATCGGGGTTAATATTTTCTTTGCGCTAAATAAGTACCTGGCCCGGATCATGAACAAATTTCCGGCTTATGATGTAAGTATGACAGAAACTCACCATATCCATAAATTAGACGCTCCCAGCGGTACAGCCATTACACTGGCGGAAGGTATTCTGGAACATGTAGATAGAAAAAAGGACTGGAAACTGGACACGGGCGAAAATAAAGAGGATCTGGTGATCAAAGCCATCAGAGAAGGGGAAGTACCGGGCATCCATGAGATCCGTTACGATTCGGAAGTGGATTACATCAGCATCAAACATGATGCAAAAAGCCGGGCCGGATTTGCATTGGGAGCTGTGATCGCAGCCGAATTCACAGCAGGGAAGAAAGGTTTTCTGGGAATGGAAGATCTATTCAAATTTTAAATTAAACAAGGTCACATGAAAAAGTTTGAGAAAAAACAGTGGATCAAATTTGGCATAACAGCAACTATTTATATCCTTTTTACAATCTGGATGCAGAATGGATGGCTGTTATTGGGCCTCCCTGTTATTGCTGATATTTTCCTTACAAAGTTTATTCCCTGGGGAGGCTGGAAAAAGTCAAAAAACCCATCTGTTCGTACGGCTATGGAATGGATCGACGATATTCTTTTTGCCCTGATTGCAGTCTACATGATCAATATCTTTATTTTCCAGAACTATCAGATTCCCAGTTCTTCCCTGGAAAAGAGTTTACTGGTCGGAGACTTTTTGTTTGTAAGTAAACTAAGTTACGGACCACGGGTACCGAATACCCCTTTATCTTTCCCATTAGTGCAGAATACCCTGCCTGTTTTAGATACAAAATCTTATCTGGAATGGCCCCACTGGGGATACAAACGGGTAAAAGGACTGGGACAGGTTCAACGGAATGATATCGTGGTGTTCAATTTTCCGGCCGGAGATACAGTAGCTATAAAGGAACAAAACCCGGATTATTATGTATTAAAAGAACGGGTAGGTAAAAATGCCATGTTACTGAATAAAGCAACCTACGGAGATATTATTTACCGTCCGGTAGATAAACGCGAAAATTATGTAAAACGTTGTATTGGTATGCCGGGAGATGTGTTGTCAATTGTCAATAACCAGGTCTACATTGATGGCCAGCCTCTGGAGAACCCGCGTTACATGCAGTTAAACTACTTTGTAGAGACTGATGCTCCACTTACCGAGGAACAATTCCGGCTTATGAATATCAGCCGGGAAGACCGGATCCCGGCTTCACAAATCAGTTTCTATACACAGTTGTTCCCTTATCTGGGATTTACACCTAATGCATCCGGACAATATAATCTGATCTATAACCTGCCGCTTACTCAGGAGGCAAAGGCGATCATGGAAAAACTTTCTGTTGTAAAGAAGATTGTTGTAGAACCGGATTTTCTGGGAGGAGAAACTTATCCGGTGGATTATGATAATGAATGGACACGTGATAATTTTGGTCCTCTGTGGATTCCTCAAAAAGGAGCCACCATTGACCTGACGGAAGAGAATCTGGCGCTCTACCACCGTTGCATCCGGAATTATGAAAACAACACACTGGAATTCCGGGGCGGGCAAGTCTATATCAATAACGAACCGGCCAACTCCTATACATTCAAATATGATTATTATTTCATGATGGGAGACAACCGCCATAAGAGTGCGGATAGCCGTACCTGGGGATTTGTACCGGAAGACCATATTGTTGGTAAACCGATTATGATTTGGTTATCACTGGATAAAGACCGGGGATGGTTTAACGGAAAAATCCGTTGGAATCGCCTGTTCCGTTTTGTTCATTCGGACACTCCGCCGGCACCCTGATCCGGCCAAAAGTTACGGAGGAGAGGTACCGCTGCTATAAAGAGAATGAGGACTAAAGAAGAAAATAAAAAGAAATATGGAATGCTCCCCACCTTAGCAGGTTGGGGAATTCTGTTTTTGTGCATTTTCCTGATCCGCTATTTTCTGGTTCAGTCCTATCGTATTTCCACCTCTTCTATGCAGGAGAACCTGCAACCGGGTGATTATGTCCTGGTCAATAAATTTCATACAAAAAACAATCCGGGGCGCAATCGCCCGGTCCTTTTCAGGAGTCCACTGGTGGCAGATTCTATACATCCTCCACTCTTTATCAGCCGCTGTGTAGGTATGCCTGGGGATACAGTGGTCGTCACGCCGGATGGATTCCGGATAAATCACGTCGCCTTTCCCTATCCTCCACAAGCGCTTCTTCCTTATCTGGTCACCGGAACATTAACAGACTCTTTTTCCGGTCTTCCGGAACAGTTAAAAATTCCCCGCCGGCTACTGGAAGTGCGGGAAGATGGACTTCATACGGTTCTCACTCCTTTTGAGGAATATATGATCCGGGAAGAGCTAACCGATCCTCTTCAACCTTGTCTGGCCCGTCTGTTACCCGGATCCTATTCGCTCATTCTCCCACGCCGGGGACAGGCATGCAGGCTCGATCCTCTTTCCCTTCATTTTTATAAGGAAGCTATTCTGGCAGAAACAGGAGAAAAGGCAGAATTCCGGGAGGGTAAACTTTTTCTGGAAGGAAAAGAAACTTCTTTTTTCTTTTTTAGCCAGGATTATTACTGGCTCCTGGCAGACAACATTCCCCAAGGAGTGGATTCACGATATGTAGGGATCATACCGGAGGACCATATCGTGGGTACTATCTGGTGGTGCTGGTATAGTAAGGACAAAAACCGGATCTTTAAAACTGTCAGATAATGGAATCTATCTATCTTTCAACGGCTTATCTGGCCCCCGTACAATACTATAGTAAACTCTATCACTATCCTGCGGTTTATATTGAAACCATGGAACATTACCTGAAACAGACTTACCGGAATCGCTGCACCATTGCAGCGGCTAACGGGCCATTGTCTCTATCGGTTCCGGTTGAAAAAACAGATGATACTAAATGTCTGACCCGGGATATCCGTATTTCAGACCATGGAAACTGGCGCCACCTCCATTGGAATGCATTGGTATCAGCGTACCGGATGAGTCCTTTTTTTGAATATTATGCAGATGATTTTGCACCCTTTTATCATAAAAAAAAATATGACTTCCTGATTGACTTTAACCAGGCTCTTCAGGAAATGATCTGTGAGTTACTGGATTTTACGCCGGCTGTTACCTATACGGATGAATACCGGAAAGAGGTGGAAACTGATTTTCGGGAAGCGATCCGTCCGAAACACACGCCGGAAGATTTGCATTTTCAGGCACATCCTTATTATCAGGTATTCAGTGAAAAACATGGTTTTTTAGCGAATATGAGTATAGTGGATTTGCTTTTTAACATGGGACCGGAATCCCTTATTGTATTAAAAGACTCCTGGAAAAGTTTTTAAAATGAAAACACATTTACTAACCTGGTGCCTCCTATGCTCGTTAGCGGTATATGGGAGTACAGATAATAAAATCCTTCCGGACGAAATGGATATTCGTTTATCAGGGCGTCTATTCCTGGATGCAGGCTTCTTTATGAATAACCCGGAAGAGGTCCATTCCGGTACTCATCTGCCGGAAATACGTCTGGGGGGTAAAATAAAAATAGGCTCCCACTGGTGTTCCAAGATAGACATTGGATTTTCAAACGGAAAAGTTTCGCTGAAAGATGCTTATCTGGAATATGGTAAGAACGAGAACTATTTCCGGGCCGGCTATATGTTAGGATTTTATAGTATAGATCAATCGACCAGTACAAATGATCTGGTATTTAATACGCCGGCGAATGTGGCAGAGACATTTTATCCGGGGAGACATACGGGTATCTCTTTTACACGTAGTGTGATGAATTATTATCTCTCCTTCGGAGTTTTCCCGGGAGATAAACTCAATTATGCGGAAACAACCAAACCCGGTTACAACCTATCAGGACGGGGAGTATGGCGACCGGTAAATGACGGATATGACCTGGTACATATCGGAACCGGAATGACCTTCCGGAAAGCTGACCTGGACAAGGAAACCGGGAAACGTTCTCTCCGGCTGAAAAGTAAAGGGGTGACAGAACTAACCGTTCCGGCTTTTCTTGAAATTGAATTTGAAGATAGCCGCTACCAGACACAAAACAACATAGAGTATTTGCAGTACAGGGGAAAATGGATGGTACAATCCGAGCTCATGAGTACCTATATCCGGATGGAATCTGCTCAGGATAATTTTACCGGATACGGCGGATATTTGCAGGGAGGGTTTCTGCTAAAGGGAAACCGCTATGGCTATGACGAAACAGATGCTTTACCGGTCATGCCTGTAGAGAAAGGATCTCTGTTACTACTGGCCCGGGTGAACTATACACACCTGAATAATAAACGTAATCACTGGTATGGAGGTACTCAAAAAGATCTTTCTGCCGGATTAAATTATTATTTCAACCAGTATATCTCCACCCGTTTAAATTACAATTTGATCTTGACAGACCGGCATGCTGCATTAGGGAAACAATCGATTCATATAGTACAGGCACGTATACAAATACGGTTTTGAAGCAACCATTGTTCATGAAGTAAAAACAGAAGTTTTTGACTGAAAATTAAAACCGGAACGGAAAAATATCTTTTACTTTTAATCCGGATTTATACTATTACTTCATTTTAATAGATCAATGTCATGAAAAACTATTTTTTAATCCTTACATTTTTTGCCATTCTGTGTATACCGGACAAAGGTTATTCACAAACCTCAGAAATAAATCACTCCGGACATTATGAAAATAACCGGTATCCGTTGCTTACCAAGCCTTATATGGAATTACCGATCGGTAGTATCCATCCTGAAGGTTGGTTAAAAGAACAGATGGAACGAATGGTCACCGGTCTGACCGGAAATCTGGATTCTATCTATGAACATGTCATGGGCTCCCGCAATGGCTGGCTGGGAGGCGATGGGGATGTATGGGAACGAGGCCCTTACTGGATTGATGGGTTGTTACCACTGGCCTATATTCTGGATAATCAGGAATTAAAGGATAAAGTCCAGCCGTGGATCGAATGGGCACTTGCTTCGCAGAAACCGACCGGTTATTTTGGTCCGGACAAAGACCTTCCTTATGAAGCGGGACTGCAACGGGACAATGCACAGGATTGGTGGCCTAAAATGGTGGTACTAAAAGTAATGCAGCAATACTATAGTGCGACACAGGATGAACGGGTGATTCCTTTCCTTACGAATTACTTTCGTTACCAGCTAAACGAACTCCCAAAAACTCCATTAGGCCACTGGACTTTCTGGGGACAGCAAAGGGGAGGCGATAACCTGTTGGTGGTTTACTGGCTCTATAATATTACCGGTGAACCTTTCCTGCTGGAACTGGCCGAACTGATCCATGAACAGACCCTGGACTGGACGGATATATTTCTCCATCAGAATCATTTGAGCCGTCCGTTAAGTCTGCATTGTGTAAACCTGGCACAAGGATTTAAAGAACCGGTGATCTATTACCAACAGAATAAAGACCCGAAACAGTTGCAGGCAGTCAAAAAAGCGGTTTCCGATATGCGCCATACCATTGCTTTTCCAACCGGGCTCTGGGGAGGAGATGAATTACTGCGTTTTGGTGATCCAACCCTGGGTTCTGAATTATGTACAGCTGTTGAAATGATGTATTCACTGGAAAAGATCCTGGAAATAACAGGCGATGTACAATGGGCCGACCATCTGGAACGGGTCACTTATAATGCCCTACCGACACAATTAAAAGAAGATTTTTCTACCCGGCAGTATTATCAACAGATCAATCAGGTACGGGTCACCTGTGAACCCCGCAATTTTGTCACTCCCCACCATGATACCGATAACCTGTTCGGAGAACTCACAGGATATCCTTGTTGCACCTCTAATCTGCACCAGGGATGGCCCAAATTTACACAGAATCTGTGGTATGCGACTGCTGACCGGGGAATTGCGCCGTTGGTGTATGCACCCTCCCAGGTGGAAGCGAAAGTAGGAAATGGAGTCAGCGTAAAAGTGAAAGAAGAGACAGGGTATCCTTTTGAGGAAGAAATCCGGTTTACGATCACTTTTCCGGAGAAGAAAGTAAAAAGTTGTCATTTCCCTTTTCATATACGTATTCCGGCCTGGTGTCAAAAAGCTTTATTGGAAGTGAATGGCAAAGCTCTTGAAACAAATACTCCCGCGGGAGAGATCATTCCACTTTACAGAGAATGGAAAGAGGGAGATGTTCTGACTGTGAAACTTCCTATGGAAATAGAGATCACCCATTGGTATGAACAGGCAGCCGTTGTGGAAAGAGGTCCGTTAATCTATGCACTCAAAATGAAAGAAAAATGGGAACAGAAATATGATGACCGGCAGGATACAGAACATTACGGGCAGATGTATTACGAAGTCACCTCAGATTCTCCGTGGAACTACTGTCTGCGTTGGGACGGAATCCGGAAAGAAACCCTGAAAGAAAAGTTTATCGTAGAGAAGAAGGGTTCAGTCGCATCTTATCCGTGGACCACAGAAGAGGCTCCTGTCATCATCCGTACAAAAGCCACCCGGTTGCCCGGTTGGGAAATCTACCGGGGATCTGCAGGTCCCATCCCCTACTTTACCCAGAACTACATTCCGCTTGGAGAAGAGGAGATGATTGAGTTAATTCCGTACGGATGTACTACCCTCCGGATTACCGAGTTTCCAATCCGATAGTAAAAAGCCAGAGTCTGTATCAAATTGAATCCAGTTGAACAGACTCAGACCAAAACCTCTTATCTTTATCCGAAAATCCGGATAAAATGAAAATAGCATCTCCACATATTCCTCCTGTTTTAACTGAGAAAGAAAACCTATTGGAAGAAATAGAGAACTTCAGTTATACTATAGAAGAAAGTGCTTTTAGTGAACAACCGGCTGCCGGAGTCCGGAAATCAGGGCTCTCTTTTTCCTGTTGCCGGTTTATCAAATGTAATTTTTCCAAAGGTAAATTTCCGGATGGAAATTATTGTGATGTGGTCTTTACGAATTGCGATTTATCGAATGCTGATTTGTCCGGATGCCGTTTTACACGGGTAGAATTTATCGATTGTAAACTCTCCGGGACTAATCTGGCCGGAAGTATGTTTAATCATGTCGTCTGGAAGAATTGCCAGTGCCGCTATCTGATATTCAGTCTTTCCCGGTTATCAAATGTACTTTTTCACACCTCTGTCTTCCGGGGATGTGCGATGGATGAGTGTAAACCGGAAAAGGTATGGATGGAAGATTGTGATTTTTCAGAAACTGTTTTCTTCAGGACCCCATTGAAAGATATTAATTTCTCCAGCTGTCACATTGAAAACATCCGGATAACAGCCCGGGAAGTAAAAGGTATGATCGTTACTTCTTTTCAGGCAATGGATCTGGCACAGATTCTGGGAATCCGGATTGAAGAGTAATGGTTCCGTCCGGTTCTAAAACATAGAAGACGGTTTGTTTGTCTTTCATGTAAAGTCCTCCGTTTGGATTATAATCCCAGATAAAAGAATCTACCTGATAATGTATTCCATCCCAACTCTCATACGCAACAGCCGGGGTGTTTCCATCGCGTTGTTCCTGAAAGATCCCGTTATCATCTATCACATAATATAGTTGTTCGATCAGGAGATCATTCAAATGTTTACTGACTTTAAACTGATATGCTGCCGTGATCTCAAAAGTTTGCCGGATATCTACCTGATCTCTTATTGGTTCGCGGCTATAAAGAAGCAGGGAGTCTCTGAGCTGATTTTGTCCATCCAGTGTACACGCCCGGACTACATAATTTTCCGGAGACATACCGGTTAAAACTAATACAGCCTGATAACTTCCATGCTGAGGGAGATAAGCGATCCTCACCTCTTCACCAAACAGCTCAGCCGGTTTGAATACACGTTCCAGATATAAAGAATCGACACTTTCCCTGAAGGGAACAGATAAAACAGTCGTTGCTTTTCCATCCCCGGCATAAGCGGATTTGTTTTGATTAGTACACCCAACTGCCCACAAGAAAACTAACCCTACGTACAAACAGATTTTCATATATTTACAACAAGTGAGTATGTCGTTTGTTCCGGGAAGTTAACGTCCGATATCATATACAAACAGCGGTTGATTATTTTGTATAATAAACTGCATTGGAAGGGATTGTCCAGTTCAGAAGGCGTACTTTCCGAAATACGGAAAGATAGGCCTTTCTGATCTAAGCAATTTTCCTGAGAAAAGATTTTTCCGACTACCAATCCGGATAATGGTTATTCAAATATCTGTTGATATATTTCTTTTACTGTACTTATTCCATTTCCTTCGGGTTCGGTTGGATAAGGATTTTTTGAACATATCCAGGGTTCTTCTATGGCATAGAAATCAATGGGGGCAGGATTTTCACCTTGTAAGGTAGCGGAAAGATAGTCAAAATAGATTTTCCAGCGCATGTAGTAAAAATCTCTCAGAATACCGTTCCATTCTTTATGGGCGTAATCCCGTAAACCACCTTTGTCAGCAGCATCGCGATTTCCCCAGGTAGTGATCTGTACCCGGGCATTCCATTCATATAAATCTTTTTCCCCGCTGGTTTTTCCCAAACTACGTGCCTGTTCAATCCACGTACCCACTTTGAATTCAGGCCGGACAGCAAGCAGTCTGTCCTGCAAAAGGATAAGTTCCAGAAAACGATTGGAAGCAGAGACAAAGAGCTCCCTGTCTTTTGCTTTGTAGCTCTTTTGTATCACTGCATATATCATCCGGCCTTTTTCAGCAATTGCCTGGCGAACAATATCCACCAGATCATATTCAAAATTATTACAGCCCACATATTGATCACTGACAGAAATCATCCGTTCAGCCGCCCGGATTACGTCCCACGGATCATAGTAGTCTGACATTTCCGACCAACTGGAAACCTGATAAACAGAAAGAGACGGACGAGCACAAAAAACAGATTCATGTGTTCCCTGTTGGGTAGATGCCGGCGGACAATTATAAATCGAATTGCCCAGTATCTG
The DNA here is from genome assembly GCA_021201565.1 of Tannerellaceae bacterium. Lineage (GTDB taxonomy): Bacteria > Bacteroidota > Bacteroidia > Bacteroidales > Tannerellaceae > UBA4116. The sequence continues at coordinate 10,716 of JAJQES010000127.1, read as the reverse complement.
CCAGGCCCCGGTCACTACCGGGTCAATCTTTCCATAACGCGCAAAAGTATATTGCTGTAACCACTCCTCTTTATCAACATATTCCGGACGCCAGGGCAATTCGGTTAACAGTTCATACATGACCGGATTATTCTCACTTCCTTCCATCGTCATTCCAATTCCCTGCAGCGTCCTGCCATTTGTATGAGCTACTGCCTGGTAATAACTGTCAATGACATGTTTCATTTTTCCATGCAATCCAACATTTCCTCCATAATTGAGTAACATACAGTATATCCACCCATGTTTACCATATCCTTTTTCACGATACCATTTTGAGGTAGGATCTCCCCACTGCGGACGACTTTCCGAATATAAGTCTAATACCAACAAATCTCCGGCATTCAACGGATCGATCATTGCCGGACGGGGATTTTCCTGCCAGGCCTGTATGACCCATACGGCATTCGGGTTTACTTTTTTCATAGCTTTCCTAATCGCTTCACCTGCTGCCTGCAGATCTACTCCATCTACACTTCCTCCTTCATGGAAGGGATCCATACTATAAAAGTTTGCCTTACCAAACAGTTGTTCCATCTCATGATAATACATCGTAGAGATTTCTTCAAAGCGGGGATCGGTGGGCTGCAGAAAAGCCGGCCGGCGATAACCATTCCATGTGCCCGGATCAGAAACATTCAAACCCAGTTTTTCATTCGCATTATGAGGTACCATACCGGAATACCCCGGTAATACCGGCTCCATACCATATTCCCGCATACGTTTTAAGATCTTTTTCTGCAAATCAATCTGTTGGGTATACCAGTTATCCGGATTAGGGCCACCCCAGCCTTCCAGATTATTCATTAACCACCATCCCAGAAATCCCGGACCGGCAATAAATTCGTTGATCTCTTCTTTTGTATAACCCAGGCGAAATAATAAGTTATACCAAACACTTTCTGCACCTGTCAATGCCAACGGCAGATTAACACCATGCAGAGCCATCCAGTCAATTTCCTTTTCCCAGCGTTCCCAATCCCAGAAAGCCATCGTATAGGAATAAGTACAATAATTAAAATTATACCGGTATTTACTGTTTGTTTCCCGTCTCTCCTTTTGAATGACAGGCGGCAACACGTCCGGCAAACGAACCTGCATCCCATTCCAGGAGAGATGAATACCTGCATAATATTTAAGATACCAGTTAAGGCCGGTAGCAATACTTACATAATTATTTGCCCGGATCACTATTTTATCTCCTTCCTGATCAAGCTCAAAAAAGTCGGTATCGCTCTTTTGCAGTTCTAAAATAAATTTTCCGGAAGCTCCTTTATCTATACGTTCCAATAGTCCTTGTACCGGGTGCGCCTGTAACGACAGAAAAAGAAAACAAAAAAGAAAAGAATGGAAAATCTTCATGGTCATTGTTTTTGTTGGTGTTTTCTGATTTCTATATCATCCAATTCAAGAATGTCTGTCCCGGTATTCCGCAAAATAATTTTCACGGTACGGCAATGATCCCCATATTCAGGGAGGGTCCGGAAAGTTAGTTTTTTTTGGGAAAAACCACCGGAAAGTTCAAAAAGAGCTGTTGTGGTGTCTTCTGATAGTCCGGAAACCTGTTGGATGTTATCTATCCGGACTTCCATAGCCGTAGTACCTTTCCCCCAGAAAGAACATTCATATTCACAGGTATGATCCAGATATACATATTGAAAAATAGCTTCCCCCGGCTTTAAAGAGACACCGTATGAACCGGAACGGGCAGCCTCCTTTAAAACAGTCCCTTCTCCTTCCCATGGAAACAGACCGGCATGATATTCAAAGCCCGGATTGGGCAGTTCGTTTCCTTCCTGCAATTCCCAGCTATAGTATCGAACATAATCAGCTTCGACAGTAACTGTTCCACCATTTCCATAAGCACCTATTAATACATTCATAGTGTGATTCGGTGATTTTATATCATGAGGATCCCACCATTCTCTGACCAATTTTCCATCTACATAAAATTTAAGTCCGGCCGGACTCCACAATATACCATGTGTTGTCCATTGATTCATAAAATTCCCCTCTACAATGTGATGACCGATATTACGCTGAAATTCTCCTTCCGGAGAGACATTACCATGTAATACTATTTCAGTTGTAATGTACTCACACAAATCAATCTCAAATACCTGTCCCCGGGGACGGATACCTTGCACTCCAAACGCTGTCTCTCCTTTCTCCACAAAATAACGTGCATCCGGACCCGGGGAATCCAGCCAGAAGGCTCCATTTACCTGTCCGGCATCAGAAGTTGCATTCCGCCGGATACGGGCTTCAATATATCCCCCACGGCGATTATCCAGTTTATGACGGTTGGAGTTCCAGTCATAGGTCTGAACAGAAGAGATTTTACGCCCATTTGCCATAAAGGGACGATCAGGAACAAACTCATCGGTACGTAAAATAAGAGAAGAGCCTGTAAATTCTATCCCCGGTTCCGGCAATGTATTATTCCGGAAATCGGTATAATTAACCTGTGCAACAAAATCAAATATAGAATAATACTGAGTAAACCATTTCGTAGTATCCAAGCTTGCTTCATTGAACTCATCATGCCACACTAACTTCATACCGGCAGGAAGTCCTTCGGAGGTAGGAGGATAGAGGGATTGTCCAACCACCGGCAAAGCCAGTAAAAGTGCCAAATATATAATTGTATTTTTCATATATACTGTATTTTTTAAACAGGCACAGAAAACATAGATGTATGCCTCTGTGCCTGTACTATAATATTTATATAAATAGGTAAGACTTAATAGCCCGGATTCTGAACAATTTTTCCTTTTCCTTCATTGATCACACTCTGAGGCAGCGGAAACAACACATATTCCGGTTTTGTATTAGCTCCTAATCCACGATCAATCGCATTTTGAGTGAATTTTCCATGGCGGATCAAATCCGAACGGCGTACACCTTCCCACCAGAATTCAAACCCTCTTTCCTGTAGAATCTTATCAAGCATATCCTCTGTATTTTTAATATCACTGAGTGTATACCCTTCCAGATTAGCACGGGTTCTAACCTGATTCAACAGATCAACGGCCTCCTGAGTTACTCCTGAAGTACGGGTAATAGCTTCTGAAAGAAGGGTCAGGACATCCGCAAAACGATAGATAATATAATCTATCTGGCTCCCATCTCCGGTAGAAGCCGGGTCTTCTCCATATTTCACAGGGACAGCACCACAGTAGACTTTACCACTGCTGGCGACTTCAGATTCTTCATTCCATATCGCAATATTTCCTTTATCATCTATATATTCAAATTCTCCAACCAGCACTTCCAGGCGTCCATCCTGCGGATCGAATGTTCTATAAAAATCCCAGGGGACTTTAAAGCCATCCCAACGTTGAATCGAAGTATTTTTTACCGGATATTTTCCGGGAAGGCAGTGATCATGCCACAATTGCAGATTAACACCCCTTTGTGCCTGATATGCAAAAATAATTTCATTATTTTTTTGATTTTCCAAAGTGAAAATATCCGCATAGCTGGATTGCACCAGTTGATATTTATATTCCGGTTTCAATAACTCCCGGCCGGCAGCTTCCGCTTTAGCCCATTCGGCTTCATGCATATACAATTTCATCAGGATAGTATAAGCAAGTCCACGGGTAAAACGTCCATACATAGAATTTGCCGGTTCATAATTTGCCGGTAAATATTTAATCGCCTCTTTCAATTCTGTTTCGATAAATTCTACCATCCATTCTTTAGTCGGGCGCGGAATAATCTGTTCTGCCAGCGGATTATCCAACTCCTCCAGGGTAGCTATGGGCACCGGACCATAAAAGTCATACAGCAAATATGCCATCCAGCCTCTTGCCAGATGAAGTTCCGCAAACATACGGTTTTTAACGTCATCGGACATTTCAACATCCCGGATCCGTTCAAACGCCAAAGTCATTTCGCTGATTGAATTATTATAAGTTCCATAAGCACGGGTAACATATTCGTCATTAGGAGTCCAGTTATGGTTTGTCAACGGTACCCAGGCATCATTTACCCACTTACAAACACCAATATCTGTAGACATATCCCCAATGATTTGTACACCTGTTGCCACACTGAATATTCCCTGATATTCAGCAGATCTGAATGGACTATAAGCGGCAGAAGCAATTAACGCTTCTGCATCCGCCTGATTTTTAGGAAATATTCCGGGATTGATTACATCATACATCTCCGGTTCAAGGTCAAGACAGCTGCTTAATGATAAACTGATCAGGAATAAATATATTATCTTTTTCATATAAACAATCTTTACAATTAATTAAAAAGTAATTTCTAACCCGAGCGTAAAACTTCTCACATTTGGATAAGACCACTGAGTCGTATTATCATAGGTAACATCTGTTTCCGGATCCAATCCTTTATAAGGAGTGATTGTAAACAGGTTATTAACATCTACATACACACGAAGATTAGAAACCAGTTTTTGAGTGGTATTTACAGGAATATTATATCCTAATGTAATATTCCTCATACGCAGAAACCATGTTTTTTCAAAGTAGTAATCTCCTGTACCCAGCTTACTTTCAGTCTGGAAATATCCGGCAAGAGTACCATTCGGATTGTCAGAACTCCATACATCTTTAACAGAAGCCGGCACATTATATCCACGACGCAGATCATTCACATTATTATTTATCCAGGTAGTCTGATAACCTCCGGGAGTCAGTTTATTAAACTGTCCGTAAATATAAAAGTTCAGATCAAAATTCTTATACCGTATAGTATTGTTAAAACCAAAGAGATATCCCGGATCTTTTGAACCGTAAATTACTTTATCTGCATCATCAATGATGCCATCCGGCTTACCGGTCTTCATCGGTTGACCATATTCATTGACAACAATATTTCCTTCGTTATCATACAAATAGCCATCAATATCCTTGATTTTGACCTGTCCGGGTATAGCTTCCGGCATGTGGGGAATGACTTCTCCTATCTGAACCAATCCATCGGATAAATATCCGGAATAATATCTCATATAGCCATAGTAATTATCATATACATTTGGTTTCCAGTCCGGGTCACGTTCTTTCCATTTATCACGGTAAAAAGAGAAGGTCAGATCGGTGTGCCAGGATAAATTACGGGTTTCAATATTCCGGGTATTTACAGTTAATTCAAAACCTTTACTTTGAGTTTTACCCACATTTCCCATAATTTCTTTTACTTCATTATAAGACAATAATTTTCTTATATTCAATAAATCGGAAACTATTTTATTATAATATTCTGCAGTCAGGTTCAGACGGTTGTTGAAGAAACCCAGATCAATACCAATATTCCATTCACTGGTGGTTTCCCACTTTAAATCCGGATTACCCAATTGTTTAAGGAATACACCTTTATATTCCTGATCGCCGATTACTACATTTTTATTATCTACCTGGTAAAAAGTAATCGCTTTATTTCCAATATTGGCATTCCCTGTCTGCCCATAACTAACACGCAGTTTACCATTGGATAAAATATTCCGGTAGGGCTGCATGAATGTCTCTTCCGTAAAACGCCAACCCAAAGCAATAGAGGGAAAGTATCCCCAGCGATTTCCTTTTGCAAAATCAGAAGAACCATCTGCCCGGAGTGTAGCAGTTAAAAGATAACGATCCATAAAAGAGTAATTCACCCTCCCAAAGAAAGAGGCCATACTGCTTTTACTTGCCCACGAACTCACACTCGGTTTAGCACCGGAACCGGCACCCAGATTATTATATAGAAAGCCATCAATCAGGAAATCATTATTTCCACCCGCAAATCCTTCTTTATTAAAACTCTGGTAAGAATGTCCCGCTAATATATTCCAAGAATGTTTACCGAGCTCTTTCACATAACCAACAGTCAATTCCATCAGGTAATCAGACTGGTCACCCTGGCTGATATTTGCCTGGCCATTCATTTTATCTCCATACAGAGTAGTCTTTGGCAAATACTGTTTTTGTTTCTGATAGTTCCGGTCGATTCCGACATTAGCTTTAATTTTTAAATCTTTAATAGGCTCAGCCTCTATAAAAGCATTCGCTAACAAACGTTCCCGGATCGTTTTATCAGTAATCTCCAACAAAGAGGCAGGATTGGGCAGGAACATGGCTTCACTGTTCAATGGATAATCTCCATTCTCATCTTTAATTGCAATCAAGGGATTAAACTGGGCTGCCGAAACCAATATGCCAGCATTTTCATTTTGGCCGTCTCCCAGAGGTACATTATCATATTGATTTCTGGAAACATTAAAACTAATACCAGCAGTAACATATTTGCTTAATCGCTGATCCAGATTAATACGGGCAGAAAAACGTTCCATACAATTATTTTTTATGATCCCTTCCTGATTAAAATAATTGGCAGAAATAAGATATTTGGTACTTTCGGTACCTCCATTTACTGAAACATTATGTTGTGTCTGGAAACCTAAACGGGTCACATAGTCAAACCAGTCGGTATCATTTGCAGATGTCAGCGTAGGATACTTCGGAGAGAATGCCTGATCACCGGTAAAATCGGATTCCTTATTATTTCCATAAGGATAAATATTATTATCCAGTTTCCAGCGTTCTTTCATAAACCGGTTAGTCTCTTCCATAAAACCTTTGGCATCCAGCATTTCATAGGCTTTTGATATTTTCTGTACAGAGGCCGATCCGGAATACTTTACTTGTGGAGCTCCTGTTTTTCCCCGTTTGGTCGTAATAATAACCACTCCATTGCCGGCGCGGGATCCATAAATCGCTGTAGAACTGGCATCCTTCAACACTTCAATGGATTCAATATCATTGGGATTGATCGTTGCTAAAATATTATCTTTTTTTCCTGCATTATATTGATTTCCTGACTCTAATGTACCAGGATCATTGACAGGAAAACCATCTACAATGATCAACGGATTATTTCCGGCATGATCTGAGGAAGCTGCACCACGGATACGGAAAGTAGATTCTCCTCCCGGCTGGGCACTGATGGTACTTACCTGCAAACCTGCAGCTTTTCCGGCTAATGCATGGCTGATGGTGGAGAATGTTCCAACCGGTGCATCATCCATTTTTATAGAAGAGACAGCACCTGTTAAATCTTTTTTCTTCATTGTACCATAACCTACAATTACAACTTCATCCAGTGTTTGTGAGTCTTCCTGCAAAGTGATCCGGAAAGTTGTCTGATTTGCAATCGGTATTTCCTGGGACAGATAACCGATATAAGTAATCTGAAGAACATCATTTTCTTTGACATTCAGACTGAATTCCCCGTCAAAATTGGTGATCGTTCCATTAGTTGTTCCTTTCACAACCACGTTTGCACCAATTACAGGTTCTCCGTAATTATCAAAGATCACTCCGTTTATTGTCCGGTTCTCCTGAGATATACCCGGCAGGTCGGCACGTTTGGTCAAAATAATGTGTCTGTCTTTAATAGAATAAGAAAGTCCGGTTGCTTCGGAAATCGTCTCTAATAATTCATATATATCTGCACCTTGTCTATTCAGAGTGATCCGCCGATGCTGATTAAGATCTTCATTCTTATAAAAGAAGAGAAACTCTGACTGATTTTCAATTTCACTTAATACTTTTTCTACTGTCTCATTTTGCACGGATATATTAAGGGTAGTGTTTTGTGCATAAGATGAAGCGGCAATATGTGACAATCCTAAAAACAATATTAATGTTGTTAATTTCATAATATTAGTTATTCTTTTGATTGCGTAAGAATTAACAATCCGATGTTTATTCATATATTTGAATGTTTTAAGATTAAACATACTTCCACGGCAATGGAAGTTTAATTGTGAAAACAACTCCTTGAAGAGAAGATCCGGCAAGATTTTCTCTTCATTTTTTTTGCGGCTAACTACTATTCATACGTGTTCGTCCATTTAAGGTTCATACTAATTGTTTTTTTGTTCGTAAATAGTGACATGCAAATCCTTTATTTCATATTTTATCGGAATGGATATATTGATAATTTCCAGAATATCCTTCATACTTTGACCACGATAAAATGTTCCTGTGAATTTCTGTTTTTTTAAACTTTCTGACTGAACTGTAAAACGGACTCCATATAGATTACTCAACCGGTGCAAAATAGTTTCCATATCCTGGCCGGGAAAATAATAATAACCTTCTACCCATTTTGTATACTGTCTGGCATCTACATGGGAAAGATTTCCTGTTTTCAGATTCCGGTTATAACGGAATTGTTGGTTTGCAGTAAGAAATACCGGGTCTGTACGGGAGGCCCCCATCCATTTTATCTTTCCTTCTAACAATGTAGTTGTATAAATAGAATCCCATGAGTAAGCATTCACATTGAACTGGGTTCCCAGAACTTCTATCTCACTATCCCGGATCTTTACTTTAAATGGTTTCCCCTCTACCTTCTCCACATTAAAAAATGCTTCTCCATCCAATTCTACGACTCTTTCTTTTTTCCCATAGTCAGCTTGATAGGTAAGTGTAGTCTGAGTCCCTAAACTAATCTCTGTACCGTCCGGCAGTATTAACTGGTCCACTTCCAGCCCATCTTTACCAATGAACTGAACGACCTGTTCTTCCTGTTCAGGATGGAACATGGTAAAAAGTCCCCACGAAAAAAAGAAAGTGATTGCAGCGGCAGAAGCCGTAACAGCCAATAGCCGCCGCATTGTATATAAAGGCGTCTTTTTCTTTTTTTGAAGAAGGCGTTGCCAGCTCTCCTCTATATCCAGAGGCCGATCTTCCTTCTTACAGGCATCATATACTAATTTTATTTCAAAATATGTCTTCTTATTTTCCGGATCCCTGTTTATCCAGGAATAGAACTCTTCTTTCTGAGAAGCTGTGGCAGTTCCATTCAAATAATTAAATATTATTTCGGGTATGTAGTCATTCATGGTATCGTCCTAAATAGTTTGTATGCTTTTCTATATATAAAACGAACCAGAGAAAAAAACTACTCACACAAAAATGTTTTTTTCAGAGAAGTGTAAAAAGATAAAGAAAAAGAGGAGTGCTTTTTTTCCGGATAAACAAAAGCGAACGATATAAATGATTCTCCACTGTACGGACAGACAAATTTAATTGTCCGGCAATCTCGGCCGCCTTCATTCCCTCCAGATAAGACATTTTAAAAATTTCACGACTGCGCTCAGGAAGTTCTTCGACTTTTTTCATCAAAAGAGCAAACAGGTCTTTTTGCATGAACATATCTTCGGACGATTCAAAAAAGTTCAACTCATCAATTTTCAACTCCAGTTCTCTTTTATCAATGATTTCCTGTTCCAGTGTGATCCTCCTCAGGTAATCAATACAGGCATTCCGGACGGAAACATATAATATGCGTTTAATTTCATTTTCAGGTAAATGAAAGATCTGGCGATCCCACAATTTCAAAAAAACATCCTGCACAATATCCTCCGCATAAAAACCATTCACAAACTTTTGAGCAAAGTGGATAAGTTGGGGAGCATATTGTAGATATATATTCTTATAGTATACTGTAAAAGCTGACGCCGAACCCATAGATCAAAGATAAATATTTATTTTCATAGAAAATACCAGTTATTCGCTTATTAACGTATTGGTCTTTCTTTTCTACATCCGGAAAATCGTTAAAATAAAGAAATTAAAGTAGTATGTATTGCATAGTACAATGTTATTACATATATTTGTATAAGTAATACAAACCCAATTATGAACGCAGAGAACGTAAAATCACAGATGAGAAAAGGTACACTTGAATATTGTATCTTATTGATCTTGGAAAAAGAAGCGGCGTATACCTCTGATATTATCCGGAAATTACAGGATGCCAGGCTGATTGTAGTAGAAGGGACATTATATCCTCTTTTAACCCGTTTAAAGAACAGTGGTTTTTTAAGTTACAATTGGATAGAATCTACGCAGGGACCTCCCCGTAAGTATTATCAACTTACAGAAAAAGGAGCTCTTTTTTTAAAAGAGTTAGAATCTTCCTGGCAGGAATTAAATAATACGATCAATCACATCAAAAATAATTAACACTATAATCCGTATGAAAAAGACACTGACTGTAAATCTGGGAGGACGGGTATTTCATATTGACGAGGATGCTTATCAATTACTTGACAGATATCTGACTAACTTACGTATTCATTTTAGTAAAGAAGAAGGCGCTGACGAAATCCTGGAAGATTTTGAAAGCCGCATCTCTGAATTGTTTAATGACTACATTAAATTAGGATATGATGTCATTCCGATTACCCGCGTGGAGAAAGTGATCCGGCAAATGGGAAAACCTGAAGAAATCTTTGGAGAAGATTTCATACAAGAAGAGAAAAAGCCGGAAGAGAAAAAGAACAAAACGACTACTGAACGGATTAAAGAAACAGTTGTCAGTCGCCGCCTGTACCGGAATCCCGATGACCGTATTCTGGGAGGTGTGGCCAGTGGTATTGCTGCTTATATGGGATGGGACCCTGCGCTTGTGCGCCTCGCGTGGTTTCTTCTAATGTTTGTGTATGGAGCTCCGATACCACTTTACTTTGTCCTCTGGATAGTTATCCCGCTGGCACGAACGGCAACCGATAAGCTTCAGATGAGGGGAGAGAGTGTTACGGTGGAAAATATCGGACGGACAGTAACGGACGGATTTGAAAAAGTATCAGGTAAATTCAATGATTATATCTCTTCCGAAGAGCCTAAATCTATCTTCCAACGCTTTATAGAC
>JAJQES010000137.1 GCA_021201565.1 Tannerellaceae bacterium | reverse complement strand
TGTTGTGTGGATATTGACAAAGAAAAAATTGATAAGCTTAACCAGGGAATAATACCCATATATGAGCCCGGTCTGGAAGAGATGGTCAACCGGAACAGACAAACCGGACGCATGTCTTTTACAACCTCACTTCCGGACTGCCTTCCGGAAATTCAGGTTCTGTTCTGTGCCGTAGGGACCCCTCCTGACGAAGACGGGAGCGCGGACCTGAAACATGTATTAGCGGTTGCCCGGGAGATCGGACAAAAGATGGAGCATTATCTACTGGTAGTAACCAAAAGTACAGTGCCTGTCGGAACAGCAGAAAAGATCAGGCAAACGATTCTGGACGAACAGCAAAAAAGAGGAGTATCCATACCATTTGATATCGCATCCAATCCTGAATTTCTAAAAGAAGGAGCTGCCATAAAAGATTTCATGAGTCCCGACCGTGTTGTTGTAGGAGTGGACTCGCAAAAGGCGAAAGAGATCATGAGCCGCTTGTACCGTCCTTTCCTGTTAAACAATTTCCGGGTCATATTTATGGACATCCCCTCTGCTGAGATGACCAAGTATGCTGCAAATGCTATGTTGGCGACCCGGATTAGTTTTATGAACGATATAGCTAATCTATGCGAACTGGTTGGGGCCGATGTAAATATGGTAAGAAAAGGCATCGGTTCGGACAGCCGGATCGGCCAGCATTTCCTCTACCCCGGATGCGGCTACGGAGGTTCCTGTTTTCCCAAAGATGTCAAAGCGATTATCCGGACAGCACAGGAGAAGAACTATGACCTCAAAATATTAAAAGCGGTTGAAGAGGTTAATACATTTCAAAAAACGCTCCTTTTCCGGAAACTAAACGAATACTATCAACAAAACCTTTCCGGCCGGCAAATCGCACTCTGGGGCCTGGCCTTCAAACCGGAAACAGATGACATACGGGAAGCTCCTTCCTTAGAGATCATAAAACATCTGCTGCAAGCCGGAAGCCAGGTTAAAGTATATGATCCGGTTGCCATGGAAGAAATCCGGAAACTGTTCGGCGACCGGATCTCGTATGCAAAAGATATGTATGAAGCCGTTATGGATTGTGATGCCCTGATGATCGTGACCGAGTGGAAAACATTCAGGCTACCCTCCTGGAAAGCTATTCATAAATTGATGGCACATCCGGTTGTTTTTGACGGACGCAACATTTACGATCCACAGGAACTAACCGAAAACGGGTTTATATATCACTGTATCGGGAAATAAGTCTCCGGATCACATACAGTTTTCTTTCTTTTTAGCTTTTATTCACCGGGATTATACTAATCCCGGTATTCTTTCGTTTGTTATAATAAGATGTCTAATGTAAAAAAGGAAAGAATTATGAAGCAAGTAGAAGGAAAAGTAGCTATCGTTACCGGTGGAGGTTCAGGCTTCGGCGAAGCCATGTCTAAATTGTATGCACAGGAAGGGGCAAAAGTGGTTGTTTCAGATATTGTGACAGATCATGGAGAAGCCACTGTCGAAGCGATAAAACAGGCAGGAGGAGAAGCGGTATTCCTTAAAGCAGATGTGTCCTTGCCGGAAGATTGTGAAGCACTCGTAAAAGAAGCGGTCAAACAATACGGCAAACTGGACATTGCATTCAATAATGCAGGAATAGGGGGAGCGAATGCACCGATCGGAGATTATCCCATTGAAGACTGGGATAAGGTGATAAAAGTAAACCTGTCAAGTGTATTCTATGGAATGCATTATCAAATTCCTCAAATGTTGAAAAACGGAGGGGGAGTCATCGTAAACATGTCTTCCATATTGGGTGAGGTAGGCTTTGAAGGCTCCTGTGCATACGTAGCAGCTAAACACGGAGTGATCGGTATAACGAAAAACGTTGCACTGGAATATGGCCGGAAGGGGATCCGGGCAAATGCTGTAGGGCCGGGTTTTGTGGAAACGCATCTGACACAAGGATTAACCAGCAATAAAGAAGAATATGATTTTCTGGTAGAAAAACATCCTATGGGCCGGCTGGGTAAAGTAGAAGAGATAGTAGACCTCGTACTATGGCTCAGCAGTGACCGTGCCTCCTTCTGTAATGGCGCTTACTATCCGGTAGATGGAGGCTATCTGGCGAAGTAAAAGTGCACTCTTTCCCCAAAGGTCCATATCATTTAGTTAAATGGCATGGCCCTTTAGGGGTTGGGATGGGAATGGTACACCCATGACACGCACTGCATACCGGGGCCTTCTTTTCCGCTTCCGGTTTCCGGATAGACTGGAAAAACCGGATCAATTTTACCGCTATATAAAGCAGCGTAAGTAAACCTATACTATATACTATAATTTCCTGCCACATACTTTTTATTTTTAATTCATTAATAAATGAAAATAGCTTCCCACCTGATAGACTATAAAGGACACCACCCATGCCAATACACAGGAATAGACTACCACAAATGCACCCCACTTCCAGGAATGTGACTCCCGGGCAATCGCTGTCACCGTAGCTATACAGGGGAAATAAATCAGCACAAACAACATCAGGCTTAGAGCCACCAATGGGGTAAACACCGGATTTCCTGCCGTATCCCGGTCAGCCTGCAATCTTTCTGCCAATGCCTGGGTGGCATCTTCATCGTCTTCTCCCACCTCTTCACCTGTATAAAGAACTCCCAGGGTACTCACCACAACCTCTTTGGCGGCCATTCCTGTGAGGAGGCTTACACTGATTTTCCAGTCAAAGCCCAACGGAGCAAACACAGGTTCCACCTGTTGCCCCAAACGTCCTATATAGGAATTTTGCTTTAACACAATGTGCTCCTGACGCTCCAGTTCCGCTATCTGTTCCTCTTTTTCCTCTTCATCCAGGTCAGATTCTTCCACCTGTATGATCTGCTCTGCAAATAATTCAGAAATATGCGGATTAGTAGGATAATACCCTAAGAACCAGATAACAATCGAAGCAACCAGAATAATCCCCCCCATCTTACGCAAATACTGTTTGGCTTTTTCCCACATGTGTATCAGGATAGAACGGGAAGTCGGCATCCGGTAAGGGGGTAATTCCATTACAAAGGGGACATCCTCTTCATTAAATAAAAAACGGCGGAACAGACGGGCTAATAATACAGCCAGCAGAATACCTGTCGCATACAGTGACAACACCACAAATCCGGCGTTATCCGGAAAAAAAGTACCTGCCAGTAATACATAGACAGGGAAACGGGCGCTGCAACTCATCAACGGATTTACCAGCATAGTGATCATCCGGCTGTTCCGGCTTTCAATTGTACGGGATGCCATAATAGCCGGCACATTACACCCAAATCCCATAACTAACGGAATAAACGACTTACCATGTAATCCCATTTTGTGCATCAGCTTATCCATAATAAAAGCGGCCCGGGCCATGTAGCCCGAATCCTCCATAAAGGAAATAAACAAATATAAAATCAGGATATTAGGCAGGAACACGATTACTCCTCCTACCCCGCCAATGATCCCATCGGCTAATAGATCTTTTAATGGTCCTTCCGGCATTCCGCCACGGACAAGTCCTCCCAACCAGGCAACAACTCCTTCAATCCAGTCCATAGGGTATTGTCCCACACGGAAAGTGACCTCAAACATCAGCCACATAAAAAGTATAAAAATCGGGAAACCCAATAATTTATGCGTAACAAACAGGTCTATCAACTGGGTTTTAGAAGTCTCCTGTATGGTATTGGCTTCATACGTCTCCAGCAATGCGCCGGAAATAAACCCATACCGGGCATTGGTAAAAGCCGTTTCCGCATCTTCTTTCAATAGATCTTCAATCTGGTCAACAGATTTGAGAGTCTCTTCCAGAATGGGTTCCGAAGCTGGCAGTTTCTTTACAAGTTCCTCAAACTCCCAGTCTCCCTCCAACAACTTAATGGCTACATACCGCTTTGAATATCGTTTGGAAAGATGCCCGTTCTCTTTGATAAGTTTCCTTACATTTGCGATCCCTTTTTCCAGTTCCTCGCCATAATTAATATGAATATGCCGGATTACCGGATCTTCCTCCTCATACGCTTTGATCACCCGGTCAAAGAGTTCTTCAATACCAAAACCGGTCTTACTGACAGTAGGCACCATAGGAACCCCAATCATCCGGCCAAGTGATTCATGATCCAGTTTATTGCCTTTCTTCTCCAGTTCATCATACATATTCAGTGCGATCACCATCCGCACATCCATATCAATTAACTGGGTAGTAAGGTATAAGTTACGCTCCAGGTTAGAGGCATCCACCACATTGATAACAACATCAGGAGTCTCCTCACTCAGGTATTTCCGGACATAAAGTTCTTCCGGGGAATAGGGAGAAAGCGAATATGTTCCCGGTAAATCCACGATCCGGAATGTATATCCGTTCTGATGAAAGCGGGCTTCTTTGGCGTCCACCGTCACCCCACTATAATTTCCCACATGTTCACGGGCACCGGAAGCCATATTAAACAATGAAGTCTTACCACTGTTCGGATTCCCTAACAGTGCGACATTGATTATTTTTCTTTTTTCTAATGCGATTGATTCCAGATCTTTCACCGTGCCGGAAAGAATAGAAGAATCCGGTAAAGATGAAACAGGCTTAACAGGTGTCAGATTCTGGGAGTACTCAGCCACGCTGACCACTTCTATCAAAGCGGCTTCACTACGCCGCAGGGAGACATCGTATCCCATTACTTTATAATGGATGGGATCTTTCAAAGGAGCATTCTGGATTACCTCCACCACTTTCCCTCTGATAAAACCCATTTCTATGATACGTTTACGAAAAGCTCCCCTTCCCGTTACTTTTACAATTACCCCTTTATCTCCGGTGTGAAGTTCCGACAGTCTCATGTTTGCTATTTATTCCTGCAAAGATACAAGAATTAACATCTCTACCCAATACCTATATATAGG
>JAJQES010000029.1 GCA_021201565.1 Tannerellaceae bacterium | reverse complement strand
ATATATATTTCTTCTTTTTTTATTTGTTAATATCATTTAATTACTATATTTGCACCGGAATTTTGAATATAAACCCTTATAGATAAAGAGAAAGGGTATGCGTATGTTAGAGAAAAAATAAATACAGAACAGGAACTAAGGTGGCTCATCGGGAGGAAGAGACTTTACAACCGTTTTATATAGAATACTGACCACGAAAATCACGGCTGCACAAGTGGGTAAAGTTGATTAGTTCCACCAATCATTCTTAATTTATTAAAATATTACTTTGTTACTTAGCAGAAGTAATTAACTATCAGTATGTAAAATAGTTATTTCTACCTGACTTCTAAGGAACGGAGTGACTGATAACTACTATTATTACAATGGGCATACATCCAAAAGAATTAAGTAAACCGGGATCACATTAGTTAAAATTCACGGGCAATTTATGCCCTGTATTGTACGAATGAATAAAGAATAAAAGATATATATGGAACCGAATACAATAGAGACATACAAACAACATCTGTTACAACAGAAAGAACTACTCAATCATGCCATCAGCCAACTGAAAAAAGAGTTTGTTGGCATTGATGAAATGATTGACCGTATCGGCGATGCCATTACTTCGTGGCTTTACTTTCCCGAAATGCAGGAACGTCCGGTGATTATCAATCTCTGGGGACTGACCGGAACCGGGAAAACATCCGTAGTAAAACGGTTCGCCGAACTGATTGGCTATAGCAATCACTATTTCCGGTTCGACCTGGGTGAGAGTACCGGACGGGTTTATGACATCCAGGATTCCTTCAAAGATATCTACGAGAAATGTAACGGACAACCGTTTATTATCGGACTGGATGAATTCCAGCTGGCACGTACCATCAACGAGGAACAACAGGAGGTAGACAAAGCCTCTTCGCGGGCAATCTGGGATCTGCTGGATTGTGGAAAATTTGATGTGATCGACTTCAACTATAACATGGGGTGGTTTGGCCGTTATATCAAGAAGCTGGATAGTACCTTACTGAAAGGAGTAGAAGTTGAAAACGGAATAATTACCAACAACATAGACCTCTATAACAGCATTATGCAAATTGATGCTGATAATGATGACGACGAAGAGGATGACACATCCACTTCCAAAGGAGAGAAAGCATGGTTTGTCAATGAGCATGCGCTGAATATGTTATACTATATTGTGGATAATCTTTATCTCTCTTCTCTGGAACTCCGGGATGAATTGAAAAAGCTGGATGGAGACAAAACCATTGACTTCCTGATTGACCTTTATAAAAAGGCGTTAAAGCCGAAAACAGTAGATTGTACCAAATCACTGATCTTCGTAATGGGTAACCTGGATGAGGTGTATTCAATGAATAAAAACTTTAATCCTGATATCAATGCCGACGAGTTCCACCGCCAGTCTAAAGAGATCACCATCACCCAGGTAAAGGAATCGTTGTTAAGCCGTTTCCGTAGTGAACAGATCGCACGGCTGGGGAATACCCATATCATCTATCCCGCTTTTAACCGCAGCTCTTTTTTACAGATCATCCGGTTAGAATTAGGTAAAATCAGTAAAAAAGTAGCTAACATATATGGGTTACAACTGGAGTTTGATACAAAGATGGAACAGTTGATCTATGATGAAGGGGTTTATCCGACACAGGGAACCCGTCCTCTTTTTACGACGATTTACCAGATTATCAATACCCGGTTAGGAAAGATCCTGAATGAAGTCTACCTGAAAGGGTTCCTGTCCGATACAATCCGGTTTGGCATCAGTGAAGAGCAGGCAGAAAAAAACTGTGCATCGCTGGAAATTACCTTCCTGAAAGAGGGAAAACAGATCCACCGGCTGATTGACCATCAACTCCTTGAACTGGGGAAACTGCGACAGGAGAAATACAATGACGAACAGGCGATTGTAGCTGTACATGAAAGCGGCCATGCTATTCTTTCTTCCATCCTGATGCGTACTATTCCGGATACCGTCCTGTCAGTAACAGCCGACAGCGAAAGCGATGGTTTTGTGCTGGCCCGTCCCCAATGGAACTACATCTCGAAAAAAGAGATTATCAACCGGCTGGCAGTCCTGATGGGTGGATACCTGGCCGAAGAACTTATTTTCGGGGAAGAAAATGTTACGATCGGTTCTTCGTCTGACCTGAATAAAGCCACCGCACTGGCTACGCATGTATTGTATGCGTGTGGTATGGGAAATACCCTGGCTACATTCGGCAACCAGCACATGCTCAATGCTCCGTCCGTTATTTTTGACCGGGGAGAAGAGACGGTCAACCAGGAGGCAAAATTATTACTTACACAGGCAAAAGAACTGGCAAAGCAGACGCTGGAAGAACAGAAAGTACTGTTATTACACATGGCTGATTACCTGAGCGACAAACGCGCAGCTGACCGGAATACGGTGAAAGAGTTCATCCGGCAATATGCTGTCAACTTCGACACCAGCACCCTGATTGAAGATGAGAAGCAGGCGCAACACCTCTTCTACAGAGAACATCTGAAAAAGATGGTGGAACGTATCACAGCTCCCTGCCGTACACTAAAAGGCGAACCCTCTTCAGAAGTATTAAACTAAAGAATAGTGGTTCATTTAATATAAGCACGCATCTGGAATGCGTGCTTTTTTAGTTATGTTTTGTATGTACTCAAAGAAAACTATCTATGCTGTAAAAGAGCTGGATCCTGACGACAATCCCATACATGTGCAATATTTATTTTATCATTTTCCACCACATAGATTACCTTAAATTTTTGTAATACTACTAATGATCTGTATTCCGCAGGCTCATCAATCAGTAAGATCTCTATTGCAGCCATATAAGGATATTGAGCTAAACGTTTAGTTTCTTTCCTTATCCGTTTATAAATACTCCTGGCAGCTTTCCGGTTGTGAACTTCATAAAAATGATAAATAGTCTTTAAATCCTCTGCCGCCTGTACAGACCAAACTATTTTTCTCATGAAAATATAAAATCGTCCAGTTCCTCATCAGTTAAAAACTGCCCTTCTTTTATCTGTTGCATACCACGTCTGACACTCTTCCGCATCACCTCAATCTCTTCTTGAGATAATGACTGAGAAGAGTCTGGTATATATTCCTGCATAGAAGGTGATTGTTGCCTCTCATAGGGGACAGCCGGTTCACCGGCATGGCTGTTTTCATGGTTTTCTTCCGGTTGGTTATATTCTTTCATATGTTAAAATAATTGGATTATTTTCCACAAAGATAAGAGATTAGATATAAAATGCAAAGAATAGGATTGCGAAAATCCATTCTGTCCGGCATAGAATGTACCCCCGGCACTCAAAACTATTCCGTAATGTTAACTTCCAGCCCCTCAATCCAATGTTTCTCCTGATCTGTATAATACAGATAAGCTGAGGAGGCAACAGATGAATACCTTCCAGGTATCTCGGCTTTCAGATCCAGATGTATCTGACGGACTTCGCCGGGTCCCAACTCCCGGTAATAGATCACCAGATTCTCTTCCAGGATCTCATAGAAATCAAACACACCTTTTTCCTGTAACTCTTTCAATTGCCAGGGTTGAAGACTCAGTCCGCCCGGAATACCAATTACAGCTACACTCATCGGTTGCCCGGTTTGCTTCTTATTACGCAGGGTTATATCCAGGCGAGTGGTCTCATTGACTTTCAGTTCCGGCCTGGCTAAACGGGTCGTTAGTTCCAGCGGAGAAGTTCCGGGTATATCTTTCGAGTACCAATATACATTTACTTCATACGAATAAGTCTTTTCTGTCCCGGGGAATGCGATTGTTATCTGATTGGTTCCTTCTGCAAGTGCCTCCGAAAAATCAATCACTGTTTTACCCTGCCTAACCAACTGCTTTGAATAGGTGTTCCCATTTGCTGTTATTTCCATTTCAGCCGGATCATTTCCAGACTGTACCTTCCCTGCATAACAGGCCAATGCCTGTAAACAAACACTGGTCGTCTGTGTATCACCAAACCAGCCTCCGGACCGGCCCTGACTAATATGTGAAATACATATATCCGCCAGTCCTATATCCAACGTTTTATTTCGTAATAACGCAATCAGCCACAACGCTACCGCTTCCCGGATCGCATTTTCCGGATATCCATAGATAATAGATCCCTGCACGTTCACCTCCTTAAACACCGGATCCTTCTCTGCAATCTGGTAAAAAGCAGCAAGTAGCTCCTCATAGGTTTTCTGGTCTTCCATGCCATACGCCGCATTTGCCAGCAAAGCCATCCGGTAAAAGTCCTTACTCTGCCGGGCCTCTTTTAAGGTAGCCTCATATTCTTCACGGATATCTTTTGAATACCCACTTACCGCCATGGCATATACAATATAGGCATCTCCAATTACCTCCGGCACGCCGGAAAAGCCATATTTTCCGCGGTTATGATGAAACCCTCCTTTGCCATTCCGTTGATTTAACAGATACCGGGCTGTCCGTTCCACCATCTCCCGGTTTACTTCCGGATAGACCCGTGCCATTTCTGTAAATTCCAATAAGCCATACGCTGATAACACCTGGTGTGCAGGCGACCCTCCATACCACTCAAATCCACCGCCTTTTACTTCATAAGCGGCCAGTTTATCATAGCCTATTTTCAAATAGTCCAATGCTCTTTTATGGATCTGTTCATCTACCTTCCCGGATGACTCCAACAATTGTAAAGCAAATATATTCGGCATTGTAGCAGAGGAAAGCTGTTCAAAGCAACCGGAGGGTATCCGGAAAATCTGTTCCACTCCGGACAGTAGCTCTTCCAATACAGACGTATACACCACCGCCTCTGCATACAATGTCCCCGGCAGATAATCCGGCAACACGATAGACTTCGTTTCCTGCCGGCTGTTTCCGGCAAATCCGGCAGATGCCGGGAAAGCTGTCTGCCGGTAAGGAAGCAACCGCACTATACCAGCCACCTGTTCTTTTCCCTGCAGGACTTCAACAACTACCTCATACAGACCGCTTTCATTTATCTTAAGCAAAGGCAGATAGCTGGTCAGGGTAGAATGGGGTTCAACGCGGACGATCTTAGACTCTCCTTTCCAGATGATCCGTTCGCCAATCGTATTCCGGCTTTGCATACCATAGCGGACTTCGCAGGCGAGGGTATCCGGAGTCGTATTCCGCAGTAATACCGGCACCCGGATCTCATCTTTTACGGAAGCCATTAAAGGTACTTTTATATCGACTGACAACGGTTTCTCCGTGCTAAACTTACTCACGGCATGTCCTACCAGGCCGGAAGCAGGCACCAGGCCTTCGGCTGTGATGCGGAAAGTGGAGACATTCAGGTTGTTCTTAAACGGTACCCGGGCTTTTCCTTCCCTATCCGTTGTAATACCGGTCCAGGCAACAGTAGGTTGCAACCCGTCCTTATTATGCCAGTCCGGCAAAAACTCTTCCGGTTCATAAAAAAGTCTCTGTTGCAGATGTACTAAGTGATAACGGGACTTTTTATAAGACCAACCCGTACGGAGGGAAATCTCCGGACTTACTATATTCAGACTTCCCTGCGGATACCGGCTCCACGGACTTATTTCATTCTGATAATATACTGTCAGGGAAGAACTAAAAGGACTAAGTAATGAGAGTGCTTCTCCGGCCGGACGATAGACAGGTAGCCCATTCGACAGTACCCGGACTCCATCTGAAGCACGGTAAGCGACAGGGGATAAAACATATTGTAAAGTCTCCCGGGCAGGATGTGCCGAAGGTACCATCCGGAATCCGGAAATTGCTGCCGACAGGAGGGAAGAAAAAGGAAGTCCCGGATAAAGTTCCTTTTCCCGGATATATCCTATAGAGCCAACAAGTGAACCCTTCCTGCTCGTTGCATAGCCTACTACAACCACATCGGACAACTCCAAGTCCCCGGAAAAAGAGTCCGGGAAGGAATCAAACAGGTCTATCTCCGGAGTCTCTGAAACAGAAGCCAATGCGACCGGCGCTTCTTTCTCTTCCGCAATCATTTGTATCTCTTCCGTTAATTCGTTGCTGGTAGGGTTCTTCACTACTTCCGGAAGTGCCTCATCCTTCTCCGGAGAAAGAGCCAGGGAAATGCGGTAAGGCAGTTTCACAGCAAGAGAAGTCCGGACTGCAAGATCAATATTCCGGAATGTAAACCGTCCTTCCCGGTCAGTCACAACTTTTGCTACCCGCTTACGGCCGGTAGTTTCTTTCAGAAACACCTCGATGCCCTGTACCGGCTGGCCTTTCTTATTCAATACCCATCCGGACACCGCCCTCACTTTTTCCGGTTGTCCCGGCAGTTGTTCTTTCCACTCAAACCGCCGCCATCCCTGCGTAAGCAACAGATAGTCCAATGCCTGTACCGCTTTGGGTTCTTCCGGATCAAAATAAAACGCAGGCTCTTCTATCTCTCCCCGCAAATCCGACGATAGTAACAGGTAACTAACCAGGTGATCCTGTTTATCGTTGGCAAAACTCATTAATTGCTCATCCACAACAGAAAGACCGAGAGTTGCCTGCACCGGTTCTCCCTGCTCATCCAGTGTGGTAACTTCTATGATTCCCCCAGTGCCCGGTATATGGATAGAGTCCGTCTCCAGCCGGATCTGTAATGTTTTATACGAATTGACAAATACCAACCGTTCACAAAGTCCCACTCCCATCCTGTCCCGGAGAGTAAAAACAGCTATCCCGGCCGGAAAATCTGAGTGGTTGACCTCTATCCGGTTAATACCGTTCTTCAGGGAAAGTGTTTCTTCATAACATATTTTTCCATGAACCGCAGCGGTAAACTGTACCGGAGCTGTTTCTTCCGGACAATAGATTTCCCAGTGAAGTGTCTCTTCCTTCTGTTGTTCCAGTTTCAGGGCATACCCACGGGTACGGGCCACAGGTAACACTACCGGCTCTTCATTTCCCTGTGGACGGGTGATCCGGGCCGCATAGGTTTTACCCGGTTCCGGAGACAGGTCAAACGCTCCCATACCGAGATGAAAACTCTCAAACCGGCTCACTACCCGGCCGGCCCCATCTATAATCTCACCGGCGATGTCTGCACCTTTCCCATATTCATTCAACCCCTGAAAAGCGATCCTTCCCGGCACACCTTCTACCAGTTCGCCCCCTTCCGGGTAAAATTTGAGGTTGATCCGGTTCAGGACAACCGGGATAGAGCGGGTGATAGACTCAGTTACCCCTTTATAAGTGACTACCACCTGCAAAATACCATCCGTTGAGGTTACTTCCCGGGGTAACCTAAAACGAATCTTCGCCTCTCCCCGGGTAGTTTCTCCCGCCACTGTTCCGGCTTCTTTTCCCCCGATACGTATCTCCCCTTTCCAGATAGCCCCGTCAGCCGGGACATTATCCAGATCCGTTACCTGCAAAGTCGCTTCTACTTCGTCACCGCCTCCATACGCTCGTTTCTCAAACTCCAGCTTCATAAACAGGCGTGGCGTAATGACCTGCTGAACTGTGAGTTCTTTCCGGAAAAAAGTTTCCTCTCCCTGTTGTTGCATCCAACGGGTATAGGCTACCAGCCGGTACAATCCCCCTGGCTGTTCCTTTGAAAGGGCAAACTCTCCCTGTGCCGTACCCTCTTTCACCCGGTGTTCATGGGTAGCTATCACGCTCCCTTTCGGGTCCTGCAGTTCCACATAGACGACTTCACTCAGAGCAGAAGGTGTGTTATCAGTGGCATGTACCAGAAATAACTTGTACCATACTGTACCGTCCTGTGTATAATAAGTTTTGTCTGTTTGCACATATATTTTTTCAAACTCCTGTACCTCCGTTTGTCCGGCAGCCAGGACCGGTAAAATCATCCACAGGAAAAAGGATAACAGGTTATAGTGTTTTAGTTTCATACCCATCAGATATCAAGCGTCAGTGTTATACTATATTGCCGGGCAGCCGGCTGGTTAAACAGGTCCAGTCCGGTAGCCACCGGGTTACCAAACAGGACAGATGCCGGATCTACTCCTTTATACGGACTAACCACAAACAGATTATGTCCCCGCAATCCTATCGTCAGACTCCGTCTACGGTTGGTTCCCATAGTTCTGTTCAGCCAATAGGTATATTGCAATGCCAGTTCAGCCACACGGAAATAAGTAGCTTTTTGGATAAAATCCTCCCCGGCCACCGGAACAGTTCCGGAGGAATTCCCTATTGTTTTCAACAGGGCTTCCGTTCCGTTCCACCTGTCTCCCCCGTGGCTATACTCCAGAACAGCCAGGAAGCGGAGACCGGAATAATTTAAAATAGGATATAACCGCATCATAAAATCAGGAGTAGGATCTCCAATTTTTTTCAGGGAAGAATCAAGAACAGGTACACCCGCAGGGTCCGTCAGCACAGAACCATCCGTATCCCGGCGGTAAGTCGTGCCGTAAATAGCCCCCACAGATTCTCCCTTTGCAAATACCGTCGCGACATCACTGAAACCGGCCAGCTTGACAAAAGGCCCGTCCCCATATAGGGTTGCTACTTTATTACGGCTACGAAAGAACTGCCATAAAACACTGAAAGTGAAAGTGCTCCAATGCTGGGGCCGGTCCCAGTATGCTTCCAGTTGGTAACCATACTGATATGAACGGCCTACATTACAAAAGTCAAACTCCCGTTCTCCTCCGGTAAAAACCGGTAAAGTAACATTTGCGGTACTATTATAAAAGCCTTTTACCGAAAAATGAATATTATATTCATGCATATACCGGAACATAAGCTGGGAGTGCAGATATTCTTCCGCTTTTAGTCCGGTATGCGTAAAAATATCCCGGTTGTAAGTATAGTTGTTAAAATCTCCGGAGGTATATTGAGTAGATAAAACAGCCGGATCACGGGACAGGAGAGGAACTTCGCTCACCGACCGGCTCACATCCGCGTTGAGAACAATCGTATGGTTCCCATAACGTAAAAGATCATTTAAAAATGAAGTTCGCCAGCTAATTTGCAATTGAGGTTGCAGATGGTGATGCACTTTTCCTTTGACAGTATTGGATAGATAATGGTTGTTAGATAACTCTATCATCAATTGCTTATAGTTCCCGTCATATTTTACCAGGTAGGTTATATCATGTGTATTACGTGTAAAATGATGGGTACTGTTCAGACGTGTGGCAGAGGAGTGGAAACCATACCGGGCATCAAATAAGAATGTACTCCAGCTTCTCCATAGGTATTTGGAATAACTATAAGAAGCAGCTACCGAAGCCAGCAGATCGGACGTATCTTCATAACGTTCCATGCCACCCAAAGAAGAATCCGACAGATCTCCCCGGTCCCAACGGTCCCACTGCCGGTTGTAACTTACATCCGTAGTAAAATTCACTTTTTTCCAGCTGGCTGTATGAAGCAACCGGGAAGAAAAATAATCCAGTTGTTGTTTATCCCCGTTCTTCTCTTTCAGGCGGTCAACCTCCTGCCGGTCTGCCCCGGCATAGACAGGATATAACAACCAGGCCAGGCCATCCCCTCTACCGGTCAGTTCACTATCTTCACGTATGTACCGCAGATCCACATCCAGGTTAGTATGCCCTATAGGGATTGTCTGCATCTTCACCCCTGCGCGGTACCGGCTCAGATAGGAATCTTCCAGCGTACTGTTTGACCGTTCCTGCCCCAGATCCCAGTTAAAAACACTTTTACTCACCGGCCCCGGTGTCATAAGTAACAGGTCATTCCGGAAGGTAGAGGCCGTACGGAAATAATCCAAAGGGTTCGCATTTCCATATACGCCCTGTTCCGGCCTGTCCGGTAATCTGCCCGGAGTAGCCAGGGTAACAGCCGATTGAAAAAAAGTTTTCACCCCTTTATATATATCTTTTGACGGTGGTTCCAATACCTCATAAATTCCATCGTTTAGCGGCATAAAATAGAAAATACGGTCTCTGTTAGTTCCTAAAGATCCCGGTTGGTCATCCTGCAGATAAGTTATACCTATTGTATCCTGTCTTTGCAGAAAAGGTTCCGGCGGATTCTCTGCCCGGACATAGAAAGAAATAATTATATAATAAAAGACAATAAATATTCTTTTTTGGTATAAAGTCATATTATTAACCATCAGATTAGGTACATATTTATTAAACGGTCACTAAATAAATTCTAAATATACAGGTTTTCCATATATTCTACTTAGAGATTCTTAAAAATTCGACTTTTTTATAGTGCCAAATGAATAAACGGTGAATAATGAATATACCATTGGCGTAGATGAAGGCATTTTAGACATTCCGGAAGATTTTGCACCTGTTTGTTCAGAGGAAACCTGTCTTTATTACCAGGTGGAACTAAGATTCAGTAACTTTGCAGTTAGCCAATAGCCTCCGGTGAAGTGTAGCAACCGGAGGAGGTAAAGGGGGCTTTTCTATCTTCATTTTTGTCTTATCATGGTTTTTGGGCACTTTTTGAATGATTTATCTTCCCTCTTTTTAACATCTTCCTCTATTTTTGTGTAAAACAAATTTGTGTCTTATGAAAAACATATTCTTAATCTTATGCCTTTTCGCCATGAGCCTGTCTATCCGGGCACAGGTATCCTTTGGCGATCCTCAAAAGTTAAACGATCAATGGAAATTCTATCTGGGTGATCCTGAAGAAGCCCGTTCAGCCGGATTCGATGATGAAAAGTGGCGGCCGGTTGACCTGCCGCACGACTGGAGTGTACAGGGACAACTTAGTCCTTCCCTGGCCAGTGGTACAGGCTTCCTGCCGGGTGGTATCGGATGGTACCGGAAAACAGTTACCGTTCCCCAATCCGAAGAAGGCCGCAAAGTATACCTTTATTTTGAAGGGGTTTATAATCGTAGTGAAGTATTCATCAACGGGCAATCCCTCGGTAAACGTCCGAATGGATACATCTCTTTTATGTATGATGCTACCCCATTCATTGAATACGGCAAAGAAAATACAATTGCCGTACGTGTTGACCATAGCCGTTATGCGGATTCACGCTGGTATACCGGTTCCGGAATTTACCGGAATGTATGGTTAGTGTATGCGAATCCGGTCCATATTGACCAGTGGGGAGTCTATGTATACCCCAGCCAGTCAACAAAAAACCGTGGCAAACTGATGGTTGAAGTAGAAGTTAAGAATGAAACCGGTAGCAACGCCGCTATTCAGGTAGTGAATGAACTTTATGATGCAACCGGTAAAAAAGTAGCTCAGAACAACCGTTCCTATCATACGAATGTACCGGCTAACAGTAAAGGAAAAATAAGTACAGAGCTGACTGTCAGCAAACCTCAGTTATGGGATCTGAACCATCCATACCTATATACGCTACATACGACTGTGTTGCAGAATGGAAAAGAAATTGATAAAACCACCACTAAAACAGGTTTCCGGACATATACATTTGATCCCGATAAAGGATTTGCATTGAACGGCGAATGGATGAAAGTAAAAGGCGTGTGTATCCACCATGATGCCGGTGTATTAGGTGCAGCTGTTCCCCGTGAAGTCTGGAGAAGCAGACTACTTACGTTGAAAGAGATAGGTTGCAATGCCATACGTACCAGCCACAATCCACAGGCTCCCGACCTGTACGAACTATGTGATGAGCTGGGTCTGTTGGTTATGAATGAAGCATACGACGAATGGGAATTTCCCAAACGGAAATGGATTGAAGGATGGAACGTAGGAACACCAGGTTTCGACGGTGCGTATGACTATTTTGAAGAGTGGGGTGAACAGGATCTGATTGATATGGTACTCCGTGACCGCAACCACCTTTCTGTCTTTGCCTGGAGTATTGGTAATGAAGTGGATTATCCGAATGATCCTTACTCCCACCCGATCCTGGATGGTGACGGCACAGGCTTCACACAAAAAATGTTCGGAGGCTATCAGCCGGATGCTCCGGATGCGATGCGTCTTGGCGCTATTGCCAAACGACTGACAGCAGTGGTAAAACAATATGATACCACCCGTCCGGTAACCGCCGGGCTGGCAGGTGTAGCCATGTCAAACGAAACTGAATATCCGGGTGCATTGGATATCGCCGGTTATAACTATACTGAAAGCCGTTACCAGCTTGATCATGAAAAATATCCCAAACGGGTGATCTATGGTAGTGAGAACCGCCACGATATGGAAGCATGGAAAGCCGTAAGAGACAATCAACATATCTTCGGCCAGTTTCTCTGGACCGGTATTGATTATTTAGGAGAATCCGGCCGCTGGCCTTCCCGTGGATTCTATTCCGGACTGGTTGACTTTGCCGGCTATATCAAGCCACGGGGCTATTTCCGCAAAGCCCTCTGGTCAGATGAACCGACGATCTATCTGGGAACTTATATCCGGCCGGGTGGACGGTGGGGCAACTATGTTTCTGTTGACGCATGGCCCCTCTGGAACTATGAGGAAGGACAGGAAGTCCGTGTCGTATGTTACACCAACGCAGCAAAAGCACGTCTGGAATTAAACGGAACAGTTGTAGGAGAAGAAAAACCATCCAATGATGAAAATGGAGTGATCCACTGGGATATACCTTACAAAGCAGGTAAACTGGAAGTAGTAGGACTTGATAACCAAAACCGCGAAACCGGACGTACTGCTATTCAAACTTCCGGCCGGCCGTATGCATTGACTATTACCGGAACCGACAACGAAATCTGTAAAGAGAAAGGAGTAGCAATGGTTAAATTACAGGTAGTTGATGAAAAGGGAATCCCCGTAATGTTAGCCGATGATATGGTTACCTGCCGGATTGAAGGACCAGGTAAACTGCTGGGACTGGAAGCCGGTAACAACAGCGATATGACCGACTATACAGATAATGTTCACCGTACTTTCCAGGGACGTATCCTGGCGTATATCCAGGCACAGGACGCCGGACAAATCAAAGTACAGTTTACTTCTCCCTGGCTCAAACCGATTGAAGTAACCATACAGGCAAAATAAGACAGAAGTCTTCTATAAATTATTCAGGCACGGATTTAGCTCCCGGCGAACCAATGGTTAGCGGAGCTAAATCCGTGCCTGACTGTTGTATGAATAACAGGATAAAAAACATATAGTTCCTGTTTGATCCTGCTGTTCACCCGGGTGGGGCACCTGTTCCACCGGAATGAAGCACCTGACCCACCCGGATGGAACAGGTGCCCCACCCGGGTGAAATGAAGTTGTTTCCTGTGGGTCTGCAAACTTTTACAATAGCAAGGCTCAACATCGACACAAGGTTTTCCCGGTATGGATTGATACGTTGCTGAAATGTATATTCTTATTTACATGTAACTGTTACGCCTGCTAATAAGAAACGTCCGGTCGCCGGATAATGGATAAACATTCCGGTATATTTATCAAACAGGTTATAAGCTGAGGCCGTAGCTTTTACTGTTCTTCTACCGGCCGGTAGGTAACACCTAAATTCCACAGCCATTTGTAGGCTCCCGGAATTATACTCTGTCCATCATAATAATACAGATAACGCCCTGTGGAGATACCGGAAAAATCACACCGCTCCTTCCGAATAGGCAGATAAGTCAATGGTAATAAACAGCCAGTAAAGCAACAAAGCCGCAGCTAAAATGACTCCACCAATCAGGAATAAACGTCTGTTCCAATTCTTCTCCATAGTCAATTATTTAGTTGGTTATTTTAGTATAACAATTCACCGTCCAAAACGTTTTGCACTTCTATCTTAAACTAAAATAGATGTTTATACTCCTCCGGACGGCTCCCGCTAAACAGAATACAGATCAAATGCTTCTTTAATAATATCCACGCAGCTATCCATCTGTTCCATGGTATGGTTGGAAGACATAGAGAGGCGCAGACGGGTACGTTTACCGGATACGGCGGGATAAGTAACTACCCCGGTATAAAGTCCACGGGCATGGATCATGCGGCTGATCTCCCGTAACCGGCGGTCATTGCCTACAATAACCGGAATAACCTGCGACTGTGTTGCTCCGGTATTCAGGCCGGCTGCCGTAAGTTTTTGTTGCATATAGTGCGTATTCTCCCATAATTTGGCCAGGCAGGATTTATCCTTTTGGTATAATTCTATGACTTTAAGGATCCCGGCTGCCGTATGGGGTGCCATTGCACATGAAAAAACATACGAACGGGCATACATACGCAGGTAAGTCATCACCCGGGCTTCTCCTACGGCAAATCCGCCAATAGCCCCGAATGACTTACTAAAAGTGCCTATCGTAACATCAATCTGGTCTTCCAGTCCGAAATGCTCCGCCACTCCCCGGCCATTTTCTCCAAAAAGTAAAGTAGCATGTGCTTCATCAAGCAGGATTTTCACTCCATACTTTTTACATACAGCTACGATCTCCGGCAGATTTACCAGATCACCATCCATACTATATACTCCTTCTACACATACGATCACCCGTTTAGTAGTCAGATTTTTCAGTATTCTCTCCAGATGTTCCGCATTATTATGGCTAAATACTTTGATATCTGCTCCTGCCAGACGCGCTCCGTCATAAATAGATGCATGTGACAGAATATCCATGACAGCCACATCTCCCGGTTTAAGTAAACAGGATAATACACCCAGATTGGCCCCGTAACCGGTAGGAAATAAAACAGCTGCTTCCTTACATTTGAATCCGGCTATAGTCTCTTCCAATTGCCGGGATAAATCATAATACCCACTCAGTAAAGGAGCAGATACAGCTCCGGTCCCATACCGGCTCAACGTATTCTGTACAGTGGCAACTACTTCCGGATGACAGGAATACCCCAGATAATTATACGAACAGAAATTCAGGAAATGCCGTTCCTTATTCTGTATTCCATCATACACATCAAATTCAGCTCCGGGAGCAGAGGTAACCGGATGCCCGTACACCATATATCCTTTACGGGTAGCGTCCTGGAGGTAAGCGGAAAAATAGTCTGTTACTTCAAACAGGTCGTCACCCCGGTATTCAAAAAAATCAACCTGAGTGTAATCGTCACAGTTGATAGTACGTATATCACAATGTTTATCCAATGCCATTTTTATATTCTATTTCTGATTATATTCTACTTGTTTTCCGGGAGGCAGATCAATAAAAGCCAAACGGAATAATGCATGATAGCCGGAGTAAACCGGATCACAGGCCTGTTGCAATCCGGTAGGTGAAAAACCGGAAAAAGTTTTTACCTCCTTAATGAGATGAGACTTATCATAATATCCACATTGGTCTGCCAGCGGGTTAAGTGTCATACCGGTATGTTGTTGCAGCAAATGATGGAGCTTTTGAAACCGCACGATCTGCTGGTAAGTTTTCGGATTCATACCGGTTTGTTCTGTAAAGATCCGTTTAAACTGCTTATACCCTAAGCAACTCAGTTCCGCCAGACGGCGTACATCTGTTTCACCCTGGTGGATAGAGCGGACCGCATACGCTATCCGTTTATCCTGTGCCGTATGTAAACGGCTTAAACGGCAAAGCAAAAATCTTTCGATCAGCTGTTTGCATATATCCGTATCTGAACTATCCTGTAACTGCCGTTCTAACGTCTCTGATACGGGATCACTCATGTCTGACAGGGAAACAGGATGATCCGGTAACTCATTGGGAGGAACATCAAAAAATGCCCGGACACCATGGGGCTGAAAGACAATACAAATAAAATCAATGGTTCCTGCAAAAAAGAGATCTGTATAGCTCTGCAGATTTCCGGACAGATAAGACTTTTCTTTAAAAGAAGAATAAACCGTGTCTCCCCGTTGAAAGGTTAATGCCATACACCCAAACGGAACAAGCCGCTGGGCTCCGGCTGCTACATTTTCCATCCGCACAAACCAATATTGCTTTACATAAGGTGTAAGTAACGCCGAGGGTTGTATGATTTGAAATTTATCCATCTGTTTAATGCTGTAAAAATAAAAGTATTATTTATCAGGTAAGGTGTAAAAAACGGACATTCAATAAAAACTCAGCTATTTCAGTCTGATAAGAGCCATGATAAAAGAGTAAAAATGAGGATCCATTGTTTCGGATATTATTATAAATCTGTAAAACAGAATAAAGATATATTATTCTTTCCGGAAATCATAATCAGAAATCCTCCCTGGACGAAAGTTTCCGGCAGGGGACTCATGGAAATCGCCATACATTGAAAAAAATTTAACAATAAATTTTTACCGGAAAGTTGGGATTTTCCGGTGCCCAGTTGCTTTATTTATAGAAGCCGGCGTATGCTTCATTTCCAATACGACAAAGGCGTTAAGCATGCTTAATCTATTTTGCAAAATGGTTCTCATTTTGCCTGTAAACCGTATGTGGAGAAGAAAAAATAAATAATTAGTAATTATTAAAAACAGGATGCCTATGGAAAAGATATAATAAAAAAGGGAACCGGTAAATGGACCAACATTTACCGGTTCTGATAAGTACATTATGAGATAACATACTTAGTCATTTTAAAATCAATTGCAAAAATATGAAAAAACTTTTGTTCTCGGGGATTTGTCTGTTAACAGATAAAAAAAATCTCCATAAATTCAGGATTACGAGACTATCCACCTATTTATTATTATTATCAACCTGCCTGGCATTGGCTGAGAATACACATTCACTCAATACACGGGTAAATATCAACAAGAGCCATTCAACACTGAAAGAGGTGATAGAAGAGATAGAACAACAGACGGATTATCTTTTTATCTCAAACAGAGAAGTAAACTTAGAACGGTCCGTTAGTGTCAGAGTCAAAAATAAGCCGGTCAAAGAGGTACTCAATGTACTTTGTGAGAATACCGATCTGAAATATTCCATAGAGGGGATCAA
This sequence comes from Tannerellaceae bacterium, assembly GCA_021201565.1. Lineage (GTDB taxonomy): Bacteria > Bacteroidota > Bacteroidia > Bacteroidales > Tannerellaceae > UBA4116. The sequence goes on along the minus strand of JAJQES010000029.1, from coordinate 7,743 downwards.
TATTATCCTTTCAAAACGGGAAAACTCACCTCCTGAAACCCATCAGACCCGGAAATCAGTTAGGGGAACGATTACGGATGAAACGGGTGAGCCGGTAATCGGAGCCAATGTAATAGAGAAAGGAACAACTAACGGAGTAATCACAGATATAGATGGTAATTTCACATTGCAGGTTTCCGAAGATGCCGTTCTCCAGATCACATACATTGGCTATATAGAGCAGGAAATCCCCGTAGGTTCACAATCCGTTTTTAACATCAGATTAGTGGAGAATATCCGGGATATTGAAGAAGTAGTCGTAATCGGGTACGGTTCGGTTAAGAAAAAAGACCTTACGGGTGCCGTTATGCAGGTACGATCGGAGGATATATTAAAAACCAATAGTCCGACATTAACAACCGCCTTACAGGGACTAATCCCTGCCGACATCGGTTCAGCGTGGAAACCAGGTTCTACTCCTTCGATAGAAATACGGGGGATCAGTTCTATTACCGGTTCAAACGATCCGTTATGGGTAGTCGACGGTATTCCCATGCAAAGTTCCAGTGTGAGCCTCAATCCTAACGATGTGGAATCTATCGACATCCTGAAAGACGCCTCAGCATCCGCCATTTACGGGGCACGGGGTTCCAACGGGGTTATTATTGTAACAACCAAACGGGCTGAAACAGGAGAATCCCGCATAAAAGCTAATTATAACGGTTGGGTAGGTTTCGAGAAACTGAGCGGAAGACCGGATCTCATGAGCGCAGAGGAATATATAGCCTATAAACGGACTGCCTTACAAAACGCAGGTCAGGACATTACAGACGAAGTGATTTTTGATGCTGTGGAGCTGGCAACCCTGAAAAGCGGCAACTTTACCGATTGGTATGATCTGGTATGGGGTGGAACAGCATTTACCACCAATCACAATGTAACCATCAGCGCCTCCGGAAAGAAAACAGCAACCATGCTTACATTGGGTTACTTAGATCAGGGTTCACTGATCGAAACAGCCGGTTACAAGCGGTATAACCTGAATTTTAATAATACATTTGATTTTTCCGACCGGCTGAAATTCAAGACTGCCATTCTTGCCTCTTATTCTAAAAACGAAGATTTTCATGCGTATGTACGTCATGCCTACTACCTCACCCCATTAGGCACCCCTTATGAGGAAGACGGTACATTAAAATTATATGCAAATCCAAATGAAGCCCTTATAACCAATCCATTGGCAGAAATTCAAAACAACAGGAACACCACCGAACAATATGGTTTTATCGGATCAGTGACGTTGGACTGGAAAATCTGGGACGAATTAAAGTATAAATTTTCAGCCGGTATTGATTTTACCACTGCCGACAACGGAAAATATGAAGGAAGTCAAACCCGTGACCGGAGCGGTGGCGCCCATGCTGCCAGCTACGAAAGCAGCAAGCGGTTATCGGCTATTGTAGACAATGTATTGACCTACAATAAAGTGATAAATGATATTCACCGTCTGGATGTAATGGGAGCCTTCAACATAGAGACCTATCAGGCAAAATCAGTCTATCTGCGTGGTACCGATATGTTTTTTGACGGAGAGTTCTATAACCTCGAATCAGCAGCAACCATATTGGAAAAAAACACTAAACTGTCCGAATGGGGCATTCTGTCCTTTATGGGACGTGTTAATTATAGCCTGCTGGATCGCTACCTGTTTACCTTTACATTCCGCCGCGACGGGTCCTCCCGGTTGTCCGAACAAAACAGGTGGGCTACCTTCCCCTCAGTATCCTTAGCATGGAGACTGTCGGAAGAAGCATTTATGGCTCCGTTGACAGAAAAAGTATTAAGCAACCTGAAATTGCGCCTTTCATGGGGAAATACAGGAAATACAAATGCCGATCCGTACGGCACACTTGGAACCCTTTCCACCACCTATTATTCATGGGATGAAAAGTCAGCGATGGGAACCATACCAACAGGTATTCCCAATCCGGACCTGAAATGGGAAAAGACGGAAGAGTATAATTACGGGCTCGACTTCGGATTCTTTAACTCACGCCTTACCGGTACCATTGATTATTACAACCGGACCACCAAAGACCTGATCCTCTCAAGGAATCTGCCAGCCACATCCGGATATACCTCCATTACCCAGAATATCGGAAGTACCCGAAACAAAGGGATTGAACTAACCATCAACGGAGATATTATCCGCAAAAAAGATTTCAGGTGGAATATGGGGATCTCCTTCTTTAAAAATAAGAATGAAATCCTGGATCTTTTCGGAGATAAGAAAGACGATGTCGGTTCAAGCCGTTTTATCGGCTATCCGATACGGGTGAATTACCTGCTCAATTACATAGGTGTATGGCAGGAGGATGAGGCCGCTCAGGCAGCTGTCTATAATGCCGCACCGGGCTATCCCAAATACCGGGACATTTATAATAAAGAAGGAGAAGACCCGTCCATCAATATCAATGACGACCGTTATATTATCAGTAAAGAACCGGCCTGGGTGGGAGGATTAACCACCACAGTAATCTATAAAGATTTCGATCTGTTTATAAGTATGAACACCCGGCAGGGAGAAAAACAATGGTCGGACGTACACCGGATTGCCTGGGATGACCCCGTACGGTATAAAGGTTTCAGTGGCAATTACTGGACCCCTGAAAATAAGTCAAACACAGATCCGGCACCAGCCATATCCGGCACCTATACTCAACTGACCGACAGTGATTATTTTATCAAAGATGTTTCTTTTGTCCGTTTATCCAATATTTCATTGGGATACAGCCTGCCCCGGAATTTCATCAGCAACCTAAAAATGGAAAACGCACGGGTTTACATCAATATCAGTAACCCGTATGTATGGACAAAATATAAAGGACAGGACCCGCAGGTTATTCACAGGGAAACATATCCTGCTGTAACATCTTATCAGTTCGGAGTGAACCTTAGTTTTTAAAAGGATAAAAAGTATGTAAAAAAATAATATCAGTATGAAAAATATAGTTATAACCTTTCTAATCAGTTGCCTCATTCTTACCGGATGTGACATTCTGGATGAAAATCCTAAAACCATATTAACCCCCGCAGGGTATTATGACACAAAAACAGGGATCGAAACATTAGTCAATGCGTGCTATTCCCGTTTGCGTGGTTTTACCGCCTCCAATACACATCTGTTGCGCCTTACCGAACAGGGTACTGATATATTTGAATCCGGAGTAGATGGAGCGATTAATTTTGATGATTACAATATCTCCCTTACTTCCGAAGAGATCACACAGGTATGGGAAGACTGTTACATAGGGATCAATGCCTGCAACACAGTAGCCTATTACATGCCTTTGGTATCCGATATGACAGAGAGCGAGAAAGAGGTCCGTCTGGCGGAGGCCCGGTTTCTAAGGGCATATATGTACTATCATCTGATCATGCAGTTCGGGGACGTTCATTTTACACTCGAAGCTACAGAAGGCGTGGAAACAGAGGCCAACCATACCCCGGTAGAACAGATCCTGGATGAAGGGATTTATCCCGACCTGCGGTATGCCATTGAACACCTGCCGGCCTCACAGGAAGACTACGGCAGAATAGATGTGCATGGTGCCCGGTTCTTTCTGGCCTATGTACTGTTATCCGACTCCAGAAGTACAAAATCACAGTTTGACGAAGCCGCCGCACTGGCAGTCAGTGTAATCGAAAACTCACCTTATGCATTGCAGGAAAACCGTTTCCTTGTATATGACCAGGACAATGATATGAATAACGAAATCATCTGGAGCCTGCAATTTTCAGAAGATGAATCTCTGAGAGGAGACGGAAACAAAACCCATCTCTATTTTGTACCCAAATATGAATCATTCCCCGGTGTGGTTCGTGCAGTAGAATATGGCCGTCCGTACGCCCGTTTCAAACCAACCCAGTTTATGGTAGATCTGTATGACACCTCTATGGATGCACGCTACCAGGCCTACTGGCGTGATACATGGTATGCAATTGAAGAAACCGACCTGCTGGCAATCGGCGATACCTCCTGCTATATTCCACAGACCGCGTGGACGAAAGAACAGATTGATTCAAAAAATTACTTAGTCTACAATCCGGAGTTCAGTGAAAGCCTGGGAACTAACTACCTGAGAGTTTTCAACCAGGTCTTCATACATCTCAAAAAGTTTGACGATGTAAAACGCCCCACCATGAACGAAGAAAAAGGGACACGCGACTGGGTGTGCTTCCGGATGGCCGAAGCCTATCTTCTGGCTGGCGAAGCCTATTTCAGGGCCGGCGACAACAACAATGCTGTGAAGTATATCAATATACTCCGCCGCAACGCAGCCATCACCGGAAAAGAGGCCGATATGGAAATATCAGCAGCCGACCTGTCCATTGATTTCATCCTGGATGAACGGGCCCGTGAACTCTGTGGCGAATGCAAACGGTGGTACGATCTGAAACGATTAGATAAATTACTCGAAAGAACCAGGTTGCACAATCAACGGGCTGCGGATAATATGCAAACATTTCATTTGCTACGGCCTATACCACAAAGCCAGATTGACAGATGCTCCAACGAATATGCACAAAACCCCGGCTGGTAAGAAATAATAAAAACCGGCAGCCGTTTTAAATGCGGCTGCCGGTACCACCTGGATGCTCCACGGCCAGGAGATAGAATGTTAGTTCGTCCTGCGTGGCTGTAATTCAAACCCGAGTTCAAACTCTTCCGCCTGATGGCTGATTTGCATCAGTTTTATGAAGTAATCTCCTATATGTTCATCAAACTTATCAACGGTACCAATCATATAATTCATCAGCTGAACCACTGATAAAAGCCCTTTTTTAGTCGTATAAAATTGCATGGTGTTTCCTTCTACTTTATAGGTAAAAGCTAAATCAGAGGGGATGGTCATTTCACTGCGTGATAAAAGATCTATGATATATTGGAATACCCCTCCAAAGCTCACATAACACTGATCTTCTTTCACAAAATAAGTGGTGAACCCCGGAAACTGCACCAATATATCCCTGGAAACTGATGTATAAACCACATCCATCTCACCGGTCACAGTAAACGTCAGGTCTACCAGCGCAGGCAGATAAGTTTCTATCATTTGTTCCAGCATCTGTGTAATCTCTTCCGCCGGTACAGGATCTTCCTCTTCCCCAAACAAAATTCCCTCTTTCGCCACCAGCTTCACGTGCGGTGCTTTATATATCCAGTTACCTACTACTTCCGAATTATTTTCATATTCCACCTCTAAGGTAAGGACTGCCGGAGTGAGGTCAGTGCGGAGCATTCCTTTCACTTCTACCCTATATACGCCTCTTTCCGCCTTTCCCTGCAACTGTAATCCACCGGTCACCCGTTCCGCGGTAACAGGAATAGTAGCGGTCACGCCTTCCATAGTCACATTCGATATCCACATTTCAGAAGTATAGCCATACGAAGGATCTATGGTCACATTCATTTCCTGCATGTCCGATCCATTTATTTTGATAATCAGTTCATCCCCCTGGAATATGCCTCCTTCTATTACATAAGAAACATCTTTATCCTTATCATTACAGGAAACACAAAAAGCAAGGTAACAGACAACGGTTATTAAAAAACATACACTCTTTTTCATATACACTGGTTGTATTAATTGTTTAACTCTCTCTGCTGTAAAGATACAGGGAAAGAATGAAAAGTTGCATCCGGGGAATAAAAAATCAGGAGTCCGGAAGAATTTTTATCCGGTCTGTTATATGAATGTAAAGTACAGAGAACACAACATTCATAAATTACGCAGAGGAACACAGAAGGAGATTCTTTTTCTCTATAAAATATTTTCTGTGTTCCTCTGCGCCATCCGCGTAATCTGCGTTCCTTTCCGCTTATATTTAAACAGACTTTTAAAGGTATTAAGAAGATAAATTAGAATATATAAAAGATCTTGTAATAGTTAAATTTTACAAACAAAAACAAATTAATTAGTTAAAAATAGGTTTCTCTTTTTATTTTTATATTATATTTGCATCAAACTATAAGACGCGCACGTTATTTGATATATTAGAAGAGCGGAAACTGCTTTGCATTGGTTGCTAACCAATTGTCAAAGCAGTTTTTTTATGTCCTTACAGATACTCCTATTCTTTCCGTTTTTAATTATGACCATTCAGGATAGGAATATGTCAATTTGTTATATAATATTTATAACATAATTAAACTTATTCATTACTTCACCTGTACAAACCAGGGAAGACGGTCAATGGGAACATGCAGGGTATAGGTTTTACCTCCTTTGTATTGTTTACCCGTATCATCTCTCCAGGTTCCTTTCGGAAGTTGTACTGTACGGGTATCTTCGGGAGTCATGACCGGAGCTACAAGGTATTTGTCTCCTAACATAAACTGGTCAATACATTCTTCAAACCCCTGTCCCGGGAATGAATATTCCATGTGGCGTACTACCGGTTCGCCCGTTTGGGAAGCATGGCGTGCCTGTGTGAGGATATAGTCGCCCAGCTCTTCATGCCATTTAGCATATTTGATACAAATATCCAGATGTTCTTTGTCAAGCACACGCCAGGGAGCCACGGAGAATTGCATCATGGGCATCATAGAGTGGATCTGGCAGGAACGTACCATCAGCTTTTGGTCAATATTGGAAGGATCTACTCCCTGGAAACTGGAAAACTCACCACCACCGATCATATCCGGACACGCGTATGCATATCCCTGTAAACCGGCCGCGATCATATCAGGTACTAACCAGGAGACAGCATCCCAGGAATATTTCTTGTCTCCTAGGCGTTGCACCAATGCCTGTCCACCCAGTTTCCAGCAGGCCCGGTACTCGTTATAAGGGAATTGCAAACCCAGCTTTGCCCATAAATAGGTTTGTTCCGTATCAAAAGATGTATGATCAAATACATCCACATTTTCCTGCAGGTAACGTTCCGGGTCGCCGGCATCCAGCTTAAACCCGTCTACCCCATAGTCAGCCTGCATCTTTTTGAGGATAGACACATAATGATCAAAGGCAGCCGGATTACTCAGGTCATAACAGGCACTCAGGCCGTTCCACCAGTCAAGGATCGCCGGACGGTTGCTGCCTTTTTCTTTGACTAAATACCCTTTATCGCGTAACTCCCGGTATTCCTGCGTATCGGGTGATACAAACGGACTGATCCATAACATCACTTTAAAGCCCATCGCGTGTAATTGGTCCATCAATCCTTTCGGGTCCGGGAAACGGTCGGGACGGAATTCAAAATTACCATAATATTTCTGCCAGTTATCATCAATCATCAGTACACCCGGAGGAAACCCGTTATCCAGAATTCCCTGTGCATACGCCAGGACATCCGCCTGATTCTGGTCATAGATCAATTCAATCCAGGTATTGTACTGAGGTTTGGAAAAGAACAGTTCAGCAGGCAGTTCTCCGGAAGGTGGGAAATGAGTACCGGAAGCAGCCAGGTAAGCGTCCCTGAGGGTCTTTCCCGCTTCCGTACAAGTGATCTCCGCACGGGTTGGTTCCATATAAATGACTCCTTCTTTGAACTCAAAACTAAAGGGAGCGTCACTCCAGATATACCGTCCTTTACTGGAAACCAGGATAGGACATGTCTGGTTGTTAAAATTCTGGGTTCGCAGATCAATTTTACGTGCCGTTTCACTAAAGGGCATCAGATAGCCCTGGCCGGTCACCCCAGCCCACCATTTCTCACCGGGCAATACCCTGATTTCCTTTATTTGTTGTGCCCACAGGC
>JAJQES010000530.1 GCA_021201565.1 Tannerellaceae bacterium | reverse complement strand
GAGCAAACCTTAACCGGTATGGTTATGACGGTTCCCTATGTCCGATCCTATCCGGATACAGACGGATACCGGCATGTGGAAACAAATGTATTGAATATAACCCCTGACGATTTGTGTATGCAGGTTAACCTGATTCCTGAGGAGAGGTATTATGGGATTTTCAAAACCATTGTGTACCGGAGTGAAATTCATGTGGAAGGTAGCTTTTCCACAGCTTCCCTGCTGGAAGAGAACAGGGAGTATAACCCACAGGAAGAGATCCGGTTATTATTGGGGATCGCTGATTTTAAGGGAATAACCTCGAATGTTGAGTTTTTAGTAGGCCGGAAAACGTATACCGCGAAGCCGGCAGAATTTCATTCCGTGTTAGGTCCTGTGATGGAGATAATTTTAGATAAAGAAACCATTCAGGCAGATCAACCCATTTCATTTACCGGCGATTTCAGTCTGAAAGGAAGTGTATCCATGAATTTTATCCCTTTGGGAAAGACCACCCGGGTAGAGGTGCAGGGTGGCTGGAAGAATGTTTGTTTTACAGGAGATTTCGCACCGGAATATACGCTTACCCGTGATGGGTTTACAGCCTCCTGGAGTATTATGAATTTCAACCGGAACCTGCCTGCTGCCTGGCAGGGAAACGCGCATCTGAATCTGGAAGACTCCTGTTTTGGAGTCAATCTGATCACACCTGTTGATCATTATCAGCAGAGTATGCGCTCTGCCAAATATGCATTTATGTTCATCGCTCTTACCTTTGTTGTTTTCTTTTTTGTAGAGTTGCTGACCCATAAGCGGATCCATATCATTCAATACCTGTTGGTCGGTATAGCGTTGATCCTGTTTTATACTTTATTACTGTCCATGTCTGAACATATCTCCTTTGCACTTTCTTATCTGATTGCCGCTCTCGCCACTATCGGGCTGATAGGTTCCTATGGCTATACCATTTTCCGGAATAAGGTTCAAACGGCTATATTGACCCTTTTATTAATTGGTTTATATTCCTTCCTGTATGTCACCCTTCAAATGGAAGATATCGCCTTACTCATGGGAAGCACCGGCTTATTTATCATTTTGGCTGTCATTATGTATTTCTCACGAAAAATAAACTGGTATAAGGAAATTGACAATTGACAATTGAATCTTCCGGCCGGAACGGATCTCCGGATCTGTGCCAGCCGGAAGATTTTAACGTATTGATTTTGTTGAATTTCTCCTCTGGATAGGGGTTAGAGTGTGTCAGATCCGGTCCAACATTCACATATAAGCTACAATTTTATATCCATTTTAGTCTGAAAAATAAACAACTGTGAGCATATAGATTCTTGTTCTTGTTATAACACACCCCAGGCCCTTCTCCAGAGGGGAGATTTATTGTTCAACACATTCAACACAAAACAAATCTTCCGGTCATTACGGTTCTGTGATCCTAACCTGTAAACGCAAGGTATGACTACCGGCTGTAAGTGTTTGAGGGGTTGGGTCTTTTACATTATGCGGAGGATAAAATGTAGCGGTGGCGCCCGGCGGTACCACTACCGTATACGTCACGGTATTCCCTTTAAACTCCCAGGCCGAAGTGATCACTCCGTATGGGGATTCATGTGAACAGCTAAACCGTTTCAACTCTTTAATAAAATTAGGACGAAGCAGAATATGTTTAAATCCCGGCTGTTCCGGATCCGGTTTAATGCCCCCCAATCCTTTGAAAAACCAACCACCGATCTCACCAAACATCATGTGGTTGTCCGAAATATCACGGGTCGCGTCCAGATCCCAGTTTTCCAGTAGGGTAGTGGCTCCGTTCACAATCCAGTGGCCCCATGAAGGATAGGTATCCTGCACCGCCACTTTATAGGCCACATCCGCCCGTCCGTTTTCACTCAAGGCATTCAGGATCGCTTTAGCGCCTAATACTCCTACATCCAAATGGAATCCGGCTTCTTCTACTTTTTTTGCCAGATTCTCTGTTACTTTCGGAATCATATCCGGCGGCACAATGCCCCATTGCAACGGGACACTCAGTTCCGTCTGGGTACCACTTGCATACATACCCGTATCGCGGTCTAAATATTTATCATTGATAGCCTGGCGGATCTGTTCAGCCAGATTCCGGTAATAGGTATGATCCTCCGTTTTATTCAGCCGTGCAGCCGTTTCGGCCAGGATCAGGGCATCCACATAGAAATAAACAGAAGAAGTCAGTTCCAGGTTCGATCCTACTGTTACCGGCACCCAGTCACCCCGGCCCCAACTGGTGAGATGTTCCGGACTAATGCGGTCCACATAATCCACATACCGTTTGATATTTTCGTAGCAATCACTCAGCAGGCGTATATCCCCGTAAAACAGGTAAATATTCCAGGGAATAATCGCAATTGTACTGGTCCAGTCCAACCCGTTATGCGTGCCGTATCCCCAGCCACCGGTCGGAATAATATCCGGCAACACTCCATTCGGTTGTTGTTCATCCCGGTGGTCAGCCAGCCATTTTTCATATACCGTAATTCCGTCATAATTATAAAGGGCTGTTTCAATCGCCAGATGGCCGTCACCCGTCCAGCCGTTTTTCTCACGCTGCGGGCAGTCGGTCGGATAGCCCATCAGATTGGAAAGGTAGGCATTGTTGGTAGCCCACCATAGCCGGTTCAGCAATGGATTCGCCGAATCCAGCCTCCCGGCCTGCGGCACATCACTATGCATAAAATAAGCGGTCAGATTCGCATCTGCCAGATCCAGCGGTTGGTCACTGACAACTTCCACATACCAGAATCCTTTGTAATTGAACCGGGCCTGGAATTCATCTTCTTTTTTCCCGCTCAGAATCACAATATCGGTTTGGAACGGGTCACTATCATCTACCGGGCGATGGTACACATTAATATTGGATAAATCGACGCCTCCTTCCGGTAATAACCGCTCTCCATGGATCAGCCTGACTTCTGTGCCTTCTGGCCCTTTCACCCGGAAGCGGGTGACCCCGGCAATGTTTTGTCCGAAATCATACAAATAGCGGTTTTCTCCTAATTTCTTAACCTGCACCGGCTGTAACTCCTGTACATGGCGAATAGGCCGTACTTGCTGCGCAACGATCTGTTGCGACGGAGTAGGGCGCAAACGCACACCATGCCAGCCGGAATCATCAAATGAAGCAGTGGCCCAACCATCCTGTTCCAGACGGGCATCGTAATGTTCTGCGGTATAAATGCTGTTAAATATGAGCGGACTATCCGCTGTTTTCCAATCCGGACCCGACCCGATCGTTTCCGTGGTGCCATCCGTATAGGTAATTTTTATATCCATACAAAAGGCCGGCCGGTTCCGCCAGGGTGCTTTTTCAAAATCCCATACTCCCATAGATTGATGGTTATACCAGCCATTTCCTAACCAGATTCCCACGGCATTGGCTCCTGCCTGCATCTGCGGGGTAATATCATAGGTGACATACAAAGTCCGCCGGTCAAACCGGGTGTACATCGGATCTAACCGGTGATCACCAATCCGCTGGCCGTTTACATACAGTTCATATAGTCCGGCTACCGCTACATAAGCACGGGCCGACCGGATCTCTTTCTGTGTCCGGAAGGTTTTACGGAACAAAGGAGCCGGTTTATAATGAATGTCCCGGTGGTCACTGATCCAGTTTCCCTGCCAGTTCGCCATCCCCATCATCCCGGTTTCAAACCGGCTGATGCCGGAGGTAATGATTTCTCCTTCATGGTCCGTAATCTGCACTTTCCAGTAATACCGGGTAAACGGTTTCAGCGGATCCCCGGCATACACAGTTAAGATATTTTCCGAAGGTATCATCCCACTGTCCCATATCCGGGCCTGTCCAGTGATTAATCCCAGCGAATCTGTATCTACCATTACCCGGTAAGCCTGCTGGCCCGCGCCGGAACGGTTATCCGATAATTGCCAGGTTAGCCGGGGAACAGGTGTATCAATGCCCAACGGATTTTCCAAATGTTCACAACGCAGTTTTTGAAGTTGGCCCGCTCCCTGTCCGGAAAAGGATACCCAAAAAGAAAGAAAGGTCAAAGCAATGGATCTAAAAACACATTTCATATATATTACATTTTAAAGGTCAGATGAATTTCCGGTAAAAATAAAAAGAATCTTCCGGGTGATTGCTTTTTCTTTTTGCCATGTACAAATATAAGAGAATTTGCTATAAAGTCTGAAAATCGAAAACAGATAAAAGTTATTATTTGCAGAAAGTCAATATGCAACCAGGGAATGATCTTATTTTCCGGTTACCGGAAATGAATCTTACAGAGTGGTTGATTTTGCAAAAAGCTTTCTTCAGGATTTTTTCATTTCAAGGGATTTACCGGAAAAGCAATCCCCGGAAAAATGTAACTTTATACCTATCAGAATATTTGTCTCACACTGTGAATCAAACAGCTCACAATGTAGTCTGTCCGGTTTACAGTGTCATCTGGCCAGCTTACATTGTGAAATAGAAAAATGAATAGGGATATGCTAATTATTTTTCCCGGTCACTTCAAAAAATGCGAAAGCTGAATTTTATAAAACAAGAGAATACTAATTTTTTAAATCAAAATCGTATGCCTGTCTTTTATCGTCTCCACAAAAGTCCAACTCCCCGGAAAGATGGGAAAGTGACCCCTTATCATCCCAGATTTGTTAATCAAACTACGGCCCGGATGGATAAAATAGTAGCGCTGGTAAGCGGTTCTTCTATTTACTCTGAAACAGAGGTGGTGGGAGTATTAACCGCATTAAAGAAAGTAATAGCATTAGAGTTATCTGATGGCCGTAACGTCGAGTTAGAAGGCTTTGGTACATTTACTGTTTCCCTGAAATGTCCCCCTTTTTGTGACAAAAATCTGATTCGGACAAAAGATGTGGAATTTCGTACAGTACGTATGCGGGTAGCCGCAGACTTCAAAAAACGGGTAAGAAACCATATAGATATTAAAAAAGCTGAAGATGTCCCATCAGATCGTCTGCGATTAACCCAACGCCGGAAAATCCTGCTTGAGCATATTGAGGAACATCAGTATATTACGGCAAAAGAATACAGATTATCAACGCATTTATACAAAAGTGCCGCCGCCCGCGACTTAAAAAGATTTATCAATGAAGGATTAATTGTAAAGAAAGGAAGTCGTACCGGAACTTTCTATATGTTCCCTCCCCATACTCCCGAAGGATAAAAAAAACCGGAAGGAATTCATTTTCCTTCCGGGACTATATATAATGTATCAAGTATCTACTGCTTATGCCGCAGCGTTTTCCGAATCTTCTTCGTCCTCTTTATCATTTCTGCCGTAAATGTATCCGCCAATGATCCAAAGAAGAATAAGTCCTACCAGTAATTTTCCTCCCCAGGCATCCCAGAAAGGTAGTTTAGCATACCGGTTCCAGTTTTCCAAATCATTCAGAACGGCTAATGCCGCAAGATCTTCCTCATCCAGTGCCAGATAAGTATCCCCATTGCCAATATAACCCACCAGTTCCGCGTTTTCCTTTTGATATAAAGGAATCCACGCTATCTGGAAGACCGTGTATTTGACACCTATATCAAAGTATTTGCCTTCCTCATACTCATATATTTCATCGTCGGGAAGATCATAAACTTTTTTTATTTTTTCGTAATCACCATAAGGAATACGGATGGCTGCTGTTGCGTCCCGGGTTGAAAAACCACAAAAGACCAACACAAAAGCGAAGGAAATAAATAACTTTTTCATTTTGAGTATATAATTAGATTGTTAAAACGATTAATGCTTTTCTTTTTGTTCCGGGAACAAAAGTAATAAAAAATACAAAATAGGAAGCTTTCTGAAAAATAAAAAGATGCCATCCTCGTTCTGAGTAGGTACTATTTATAGATCCTGTTCTGAAGATAATTTCTTACCGGGATACACGGCCGGAACCGTCGCCACTCATCAGTAAATCAAACCTCCCATAAAGGACCCCTCCCCAGGTATTCTCCGAAAGTGACAACTTTATTTTTCATATTCTTTTAATGTGGATGTTTATACGTTTACTAAAAAGCGGGCTAAAAGCGAATTTGTCTCCCAACGTGATTGGGAGCCGCATTGGAACAGGCTGTTGTTACCATATACGAATAATAGGATAGAACCTGTTCTAATGCGGTCCCCGCTTTCGCGGGGAACAACAGTTGATTTCTTATTTTTAAAAACCAAAATACTCTTTCGCGTTGTAGTAGGAGATGTTTTCAATGGTTTCTCCCAGCAGCGCACGGTCGTCAGGTAATTCTCCGTTTTCCACATCTGTTCCGTACAGGTTACACAGCGTACGACGGAAATATTCGTGACGAGGGTAGGAGAGGAAGCTACGTGAGTCCGTCAACATCCCTACAAAACGGCTCAACAGCCCTAATACGGAAAGGGCGTTCATCTGTTTCTGCATACCATCTTTCTGGTCGAGGAACCACCATCCCGAACCAAACTGGATCTTACCCGGCACAGTACCGTCCTGGAAGTTTCCGACCATAGTCGCAATCACTTCATTGGCACACGGATTGAGATTATACAGGATTGTTTTGGCCAGTTTGTCTCTGGAATTAAGTCTGTCGAGAAATTTAGACATGGCTTTGGCCGTATTGAATTCGCCGATAGAGTCAAAACCGGTATCCGCACCTATCAGCTTAAACATTTTGCTGTTGTTGTTACGGATCGCGCCATAATGGAACTGTTGAGCCCATCCTTTTTCGTAGTCCATTTCCCCGAACAGGACCAGCATCGCTGACTTATATTTCAGGATCTCTTCCCGGGTCAACGGGGTACCGCCATATACTTTGTTGAAGATCGTTTTGATCTCTTCGTCCGTATAGTCTTCGGCATAGAACTCTTCAATACCGTGGTCAGACAGTTTACAACCGTTTTCAGCGAAGAAGTCGTGCCGTTTGCGCAGCGCATCCACCATATCATCGTAAGTAGAGATGGTCACACCACTTACTTCCGATAGTTTTTCCATATAAGCGCGGAAAGCAACAGGATCTTCCACTGCCATCGCTTTATCCGGACGCCAGGTAGGTAACATTTTGATCTCAAATCCACTTTCACGGGTACGGATATGATGTTCCAGGCTATCAATTGGGTCATCGGTTGTACATACAACTTCCACCCGGTAGCGGCGCATAATGTTGCGGGCCGAATATTCCGGCGTATTTAATTTCTCATTGCACTCATCATAAATATCCTGGGCAGTGGAACCATTCAATACCTTATCAATACCGAAAGCTGTTTTCAGTTCGAGGTGGGTCCAGTGATATAAGGGATTCCGCATAGTATAAGGAACCGTTTCCGCCCATTTCTGGAACTTTTCCCAGTCTGACGTATCCGGACCGGTAATATAACGTTCATCGATTCCATTGGTACGCATGGCCCGCCATTTGTAATGGTCACCCCCCAGCCAGATTTCTGTCAGTGAACGGAACTGGTGATCATCGGCTACCATTTGTGGAATCAGGTGACAATGATAATCAATGACCGGCATTTTAGCCGCATGGTTGTGATACAAATCCTGCGCGGTTTGTGTTTCCAGCAGGAAGTTTTCATTCATAAATGCTTTCATGATCTTTAAATTAATTCCCTACCCCTCTAAAGAGAGAGTAAGAGTTGGTTTCTAATTATATTATTTCACTTCACTTTATTTACAAGGTGACTCCCTTCTTAAAGATAGCAATTTCCCGGTAATTCCTCTGTTCATTATTTGTCAGCCGGCCACCGGCAGTGTCCAGTACGAACTGAATAAAGCGTGCAGCCAGTTCAGCCATACTTTCTCCTTCTAGTAAACTTCCGGCATTGAAGTCAATCCAGCCCGGTTTGTTTTTGGAAAGGGGTGTATTGGTTGAAATCTTCATGGTAGGGACAAATGTTCCGAATGGAGTCCCCCGTCCGGTAGTAAACAACACGATATGACAACCGGCAGAAGCCAGGGCTGTGCTGGCTACCAGATCATTGCCGGGAGCACTTAACAGGTTTAACCCTTTGGTACACAACCGGTCTCCGTACATCAGGACATCTTTTACCGCTGAACGGCCGGATTTCTGTGTACAACCCAGTGATTTTTCTTCCAGGGTGGAGATTCCGCCGGCTTTGTTACCGGGAGACGGATTTTCATAGACCGGTTGATTGTTAGCTATAAAATAGGCCTTGAAGTCGTTGACCAGGTGAACGGTTTTATCAAACAACTCCGGGGTTTCACACCGGTTCATCAACAACGTTTCCGCACCAAACATCTCCGGAACTTCCGTCAGGACGGTCGTTCCGCCCTGAGCTACCAGGAAGTCGGAAAAGACACCCAGCAAGGGGTTTGCAGTAATACCGGAGAAGCCGTCCGACCCTCCGCATTTGAGTCCGACACGCAGTTCACTTACAGGCACTTCCGACCGTGTGTCCCCAGACGCCAAATCATATAAATCACGGAGGATTTGCATGCCGGTCTCTATTTCATCCTCCACTTTCTGAGTCACCATAAAACGGATACGTTCCGTATCATATTCGCCCAGAAATTCACGGAAATCGTCCGGTTGGTTGTTCTCGCATCCTAATCCAACCACCAATACAGCCCCTGCATTCGGGTGCAGTACCAGGTCGCGCAGGATCTTACGTGTATTTTCATGGTCTTCGCCCAATTGTGAACATCCATAATTATGAGGGTAGGAGACTATCGCGTCCACTCCCATACACTGGGTTTCCGCACGGAGTTTTTCAGCCAGTTGGTTTACAATGCCGTTGACACAACCTACGGTCGGCACGATCCAGATCTCATTACGGATACCGACCTCTCCGTTTTTCCGTTTATAACCGTTGAAAGTATAAGTTCCTTTTTCATCCGGAGCGGGAATGGGTTGGGGGGTATAGGTATAGTCCAGCAACCCTTCCAGATTGGTTTTGATATTCTTTTCATTAATCCAGCCTCCTTCCGGAATGGGAGTGATAGCATGACCGATCGGGAACCCGTATTTAATAATATGCTCACCCGGTTCCAACGCTTGTAAGGCGATCTTATGTCCCGCCGGAACATCACTTACCAGCCTAATGAGTTTGCCTGCCACTTCAATGGAAGAACCCGCAGAGAGTCCTTCGATCGCTACAACCAGATTATCTGCGGGGTTTATTTGAATATATTTATCCATGGACTACCTCTTTTACAACTTCTACCATTCCTTTTTCGCGGATATCTGCCAGATATCCGGCCAGTTTCCCGGTCAGGCCGGGCACCAGGTTCAGGTCTTCTCCCCAGATGTATTCATTACTCAATACGCCCTGTGCCACTGTGTTTACATCGTCAGAAGCCCAGAGAGCCTGTACGGCGGAAACGATCTTTTCATCATCCTGCACGATAATCTCGTCGTTACCCCGTTTACCTCCTTTGTAATAGGTAATGATACCGGCCAGTCCCAACACCAAACCTTCGGGCAAAGTTCCTTTGCGTTCCAGGTAAGTTTTCAGTCCGGGCAGGTCACGGGTTTTATATTTAGGGAAAGAGTTCAGCATAATACTGGTCACCTGGTGTTTTACATACGGATTACGGAAGCGGTCGAGGACGGCAGCAGCAAACTCTTCCAGTTCCTTTTCCGGCAGATTGAGCGTGGGGAGCAACTCTTCATACATGACTTTGCGTACAAAAGCCCCCATAACTTCATCTTCCACACATTCGCGGACCGTATCCAGCCTGTACAGGTAACCGACTGGGGAAAGTACGGTATGAGGACCATTCAACAGGGTCACTTTCCTTTCATGGTAAGGTTCTTCACTTTCTACAAATAAAACATTCATTCCCGCTTTATCTGCCGGGAACTCTTCAGCTACACACTGAGGAGCTTCGATCACCCAGAGATGGAAAATCTCACCTTCGACTAACAGCTGGTCGTTGTAGCCTAATTGTTGACGGATTTCGTCTGCACTTTCACGCGGATAACCGGGAACAATCCGGTCAACCAACGTATTGTATACGCCGCAACAGTTGCGGAACCATCCGGCAAATTTGTCTCCCAGTTGCCACAGGTCAATATATTTTTCGATACACTCAGCCAGATGGGTACCGTTCAGGAAAATCAATTCACACGGGAACAGGATCATACCTTTGTCCGCTGCACCGTTGAAGGTTTTAAAGCGGTGATACAAAAGCTGAGTCAGTTTGCCGGGAAAGCCGGAGGCCGGTTGGTCAGTCAGTTTATCGTCCGGATTGAAAGCAATACCGGCTTCAGTTGTATTGGATATGATGAAACGCATATCCGGGTTTTCGGCCAGTTTCAGGTATTCATCAAACTGAGTATATGGGTTCAGTGCCCGGCTGATAACATCAATTAATTGGGAGGTATATACACTTTCACCTTTATCCAGTCCTTTCAGGATCAGGTGGTACAGGCAATCCTGTTTGGTAAGCATGTCAACCATGCCCTGTGCAATCGGTTGTACTACAACCACACTTCCTTTAAAGCCGGTTTTTTCGTTCATGTTCCAAACGATCCAATCCACAAACGCACGGAGAAAATTCCCTTCTCCAAACTGAATGATACGCTCCGGATAGAGATTCGCTTTTACTGTACTTCTGTTAAGTTCTTTCATGTTATTCCTTACAAAATTAAAGTTAGTTACTTATACGTTTACTGTTTACTCTGCATATTTTTTACCGTTGATCATCACATCTGCCGATTTAGCCACTGTCACCTCTGCTCCTTCCTGCTGGCGGATAATTACATTTTTCATTTGTACATTCTCAGTGTAGACCAGTTCGGCTCCCAGTTGGGAACTGATCACTACATCTTCTATCCGGATATTACTGATCTTCATTTCCGGCAGACCGTTAAAATACATCGCCCGGCGTGCGTTATTACAATATACATCTTTAATATAAATATTCCTGAAGGCTGGCGTTTCTTCCGTCACAGCAGGAACAATTTCTTTTACTTCCGACGGGTTTTCCAGATCTTCCACAGCCGACTTTCCACTGTAAAAGAGGTCAAAAAGAAGCGGTTCGGTTGGAATATTTGACATAACGATATTTTCAATCCATATATTCTCTACTATACCACCCCGTCCCCGCGTACTTTTGAAGCGCAGACCGACATCGGTGCCCGTAAAGGTACAATTTTTTACATAAATATTCTTCACCCCGCCGGACATTTCACTCCCGACTACAAATCCGCCATGTCCATGCAAGACTAAATTATCTGCAATGATCACATTCTGACAAGGTTCATTGCGGTCACGGCCATCCTGGTCTTTCCCTGATTTGATACAGATCGCATCGTCACCGGCATCAAATAGATTATTGGCAATCAGTGCTTTATTACAGGATTCCAGATCCAGTGCATCCCCGTTCTGGGCATACCAGGGGGTAAAGATTTTGCTGTTTACAATCACCACATTCTCACAACTGAGGGGATGAAGACTCCAGCAGGGAGAATTCCGGAAGGTAGGGCCATCAATCAGGACATTGGTACAGTTGCGGAAACTAACCAGTACAGGACGCAGCCAATGATGAATGGCTTCCCACTCTTCATCCGTTTCCAGATGCTGCGGGTTATTGAACTGGTCACTCAGCAAATGTCCGTTGAGGGATTCCCGGCTGGGATACCAGGTGTCCTTTTTATCATTTAGCACACCTCCGGACGCCACCAGTTTTTTCCATTGGGCATCGGTCATTTTACTTTTCTTTACAAAGCGCCATGCTTCTCCCGAACCGTCATAAATACCTTGCCCGGTCAGGGCTATATTGGTTGCCCGCAAGGCATTCAGTGGAGAGGTTGAGCGGCGGGTATTCAATCCTTCAAAAGAGGTGTCAATGATAGGGTACCGGGTGGGGTCCGGACTGAAAATGACCAGGGCATTCGCTTCGGCATGCAGGTCAATATTATCCAATAGCGTGATAGGGCCGGTCAGCCAGATCCCGGAGGGAATAATGACCCGGCCACCGCCGGCTGCCGCTACCTGCCGGATAGCGTTGTTAATCGCCTCCGTATTATCGGTCAGGCCATCGCCCACAGCGCCGGTTTCCAGGATATTCAACGAACGGTCCGGAAACTGTGGGATAGCAATGACTTCCATCTCAAACGGGACATTCTCAAAATAACTTTCATACGGTCTGTTCATTTCCGGTACGTTTTGCGCGCCGGCTTTTCCCATGGTCAATGCCAGTGTAAAGACGACCGGTACAACACGGGATTTCAAAAGATAATTTTTCATGGATGTTATAATTGAATTCTATTTTCCTGCAATATTATTTTATCCTTATTTATAGGGTATATAAAAATTGACTTATCATCTGCACAAATTGGTCGTTTGCTTATTTTGTGGGTTTTCCGGTTCCTATATACCAATTATTGCACACGAATGACCAATCTATATACATCCTTTTCCTTGATTGTATGTGGTATTCACTTTACTTTTGCATCCGGCTCTCTCTGGCAGAGTTCATCAATATGGTTAGTACTTTAAACCGGGCAAAGAGAGTTTAGGTTATCTTTTACTTTATGTTAAACAGTTGCTCAGAACCATGGAAACAATGCACAGGTATAAACTAACAGTTCTGTTTTTTTGTCTTTTCTTATTTTCTTCTTTTAAAACGGAAGTACCGGAACGGGTGGTCACGATCTTTATGATCGGAGATTCGACTATGGCAAATAAAAACCTGGACGGAGGCAATCCGGAACGGGGATGGGGCCAGATGTTACCGGCTTTTTTTACCGGCCCGGTCCGGATCGATAATCACGCCCAAAATGGGCGAAGCAGCAAAAGTTTTATTGAAGAAGGCCGCTGGCAGCAGGTAACAGACCGTTTACAGCCGGGTGATTATGTCTTTATCCAGTTTGGCCACAATGATTCTAAAACGGATGCTGCCCGCTACACACATCCCCGGCAGAGTTATAAAGAGAATTTAGAGCGTTTTATCCGGGAAACCCATGCAAAAGGGGCGATTCCGGTTTTGTTTACTTCAATCGTGCGCCGGCATTTTGATGAAAACGGACGGTTGATAGACACGCACGGGGAGTATGTAGTAGTCACCCGCGAAGTGGCCCGTGAAACAGGAGTTATATTGATTGACCTTAACAAAAGTACCCACGAACTGATAGAGGAGCTGGGACCGGAACGCTCCAAAGAATTATTTGTCTGGGTTGAGCCGGGCCAACTGGCTTGTTTTCCCACAGGAAAGCAGGATGATACCCATCTGAATATCAATGGAGCACGCCAGGTTGCGAAACTGGCACTTAAAGAGCTGAAAGAGCAACTTCCCGGGCTGGCGTCCCGGATACAATGGCCCGATTTTGTAGTAGCACAGGATGGGTCCGGTGACTTCTTTACCGTGCAGGAGGCCATCAACGCAGTACCGGATTACCGGAAAAACAGCATGACCACTATCTTAATCCGTAGTGGACTATACAAAGAAAAAGTAGTTATCCCCGAAAGCAAAATCAATGTATGGCTGGCTGGTGAGGAGGGAACCGTGCTGGCGTATGATGATTACGCTGCTAAACCCAATCTGTTTGGGGAGCAGAAAACAACTTCCGGGTCAGCTTCTATCTATATCTATTCTCCTAATTTCCACGCGGAAAATCTTACCTTCGCAAATACGTCAGGTCCGGTAGGACAGGCGGTTGCGGTCCTGGTAAAAGGAGACCGTGCGATCTTCCGTAAATGCCGGTTCCTGGGTTTTCAGGATACCCTTTATACCTATGGAACAGGCCGGCAGTATTATGAAGAGTGTTACATCGAAGGGACAGTCGATTTTATCTTTGGCGGAGCGACAGCGGTATTTAACCGGTGTACTATCCATAGTCTTGGAAAAGGCTATATAACCGCTCCGTCTACTCCGGAAGGAACCCCGTATGGATATGTCTTTCTGGACTGTAAACTAACCGCGGCAGAAGGAGTGGACCGTGTGTATTTGTCCCGTCCGTGGCGTCCTTTCGCAAAAGCTGTCTTTATCCGTTGTGATATGGACGGGCATATTCTTCCGGCAGGGTGGCATAACTGGAATAAACCGGAAGCGGAAGCAACCCTCTTTTACCGTGAGTACCAAAGCAGGGGAAAGGGAGCTAATCCGCAGGCCCGGGCAACGTTTGCCGGACAATTACCCAACATAGATACCTATACCATTTCCGGCATTCTGGCAGGGACGGATGAGTGGGATCCATTGCAGCCACAGGCATTTCCCATCAGGGAAAATTGATCCGTTTTGCTTTTATTTATCGGTATAAAATTGTATACTTGCAGTTTAAACGGATCAGCTACCTTATTATACCATGAAACAAATCTGGCTCATTCTCCTTAGCTATTTACCGGTTTGTACCTGCCTGGCGCAGTTAAACTGCTCTTTTTCACATTATGCCTCCGAAGACGGCCTGTCACAAAACACAGTGATGAGTATTCTGGAGGATAGTAAAGGGTATATGTGGTTTGCTACGTGGGATGGGATCAATAAATTTGACGGATACACTTTCCGGACCTATAAACCCAATGATGACAACTCTGTCAATTTCACCAATAACCGGGTGGATCATATCTATGAAGATGCGTTTGGGTATATCTGGGTTTTGTCGTATGACAACCGGGCTCACCGGTTTGACCCCAGAACAGAACGTTTTACCCAGGTTCCTGCCAGTGGGGAAGAGAGCCGTTTTTACATCCGGTCTATTAAAACGTTGCCGGAGGGCGCTGTCTGGTTATTAACTGCCGGAGAAGGCGCGTTGCGGGTGGCGGCACGACCGGAACCGGATATTACTCCTTTTTCCATCCAAAGCGGCCGGATACAGGCTCACCAGGTCTATGACGTTTTTCCGGATGAACAGAAGAATGAATGGTTACTAACCGGCAACGGCCTGTATAAGTATATGCCCGGTACCTCTTCCGTTACCTCTTTTTTCGCGGATTCTTCCGGGCACTCTTTTTATAGTTTCCTCGAGCAATCACAGGCAATCTGGTTCGGTTCCGGACAGGGCAGGATATGGAAATACAACAAAAAAGAAGACTTTTTTGAATTGAAGGAGTTTGCAGTCCGGTCCGATATTACTTCTATCCAGCCGTTATCCGGGGATCTACTGGTCATTTCCACACGGGTAGACGGTTTCTTCACTTACCATACCAAAACCGGTATGATCCGCTATTATAATCAGGACAACAGCCGTTTACCGGGGAACCGGATCTTATCCGCCTATTTCGACCGCGAGAAAGAAGTCTGGTTTGACATTGCGGACGTACCGGGAGTCACCCATTTCAATACGGTAACCGGTGAAATCATCCATGAACGTGTGGATACGGAAAAAGGGACAGCCGACCGTTCCGATCCGAATTTCCATATTCACGAAGATGTAAATGGCTTTTTATGGGTACACCCTTTTGGCGGAGGTTTTTCCCGCTATGACCGTTCCAGCCGCCGGCTTACCTCTTTCCACAACCAACCGGGAGCTGCTGACTGGCGTTTCTCTAATAAGATCCATTCGGCTTTTTCAGACCGGACCGGAAACCTATGGATGTGTACCCACTCAAAGGGACTCGAAAAAATAACCTTTTTTCCTGAAATGTTCCGGTTAACAACCCCCGAACAGTTATCGTATGAATCCCTGACCAATGATATCCGGTGTATATATGAAGATCACCGCAAACGTTTGTGGGTAGGAGCAAAAGATGGGAAAATACGTCTGTATTCTCCGGAAGGCAATTATCTGGGATATCTATCCGCCGATGGGACCATCTCCCGGACAGCTCCTCAGGCAGCAGGGGTAGCCTACCACATTATGCAGGACCGGGATGGCATTTTCTGGATCAGTACCAAAGGGGAGGGGATCATAAAAATAACAGAAACCGGTGACCGGTTCAGGATGGACTATTTCCGGCATGATCCGGAAAACCTGTATAGTTTAAGCGATAACAATGTATATTATTCCCATGCGGCTCCCGATGGACGGATCTGGGTGGCCACGTTTGGCGGAGGATTAAATTATATTCATACGACAGAGGAAGGAGAAACCCGGTTTATCAGTTTCCGCAATGAATTAACCGGCTGGCCGATCGAACATTGTTACCGGGTACGGGTGGTTACTTCCGACCAGGAAGGAACGATCTGGGCGGGTACTACCTCAGGGGCGGTTTCGTTCCGTAGTGATTTTAAGGACCCGGGCACGATTGAGTTCCATCATCACTACTGCGATAAAGCTAACCCGTTCTCCATCAGTGATAATGATATCTATAGTATCCGTTGTACCCGCAAAGGAGAAGTATTTCTGGCTACTTTTGGCGGCGGACTCAATAAAGCAGAGCGAACTGAAAACGGCCGGGTCAATTTCCGGCATTATACGGTGAGGAACGGACTTTCCAGCAATGTCCTGTTATCCCTCGAAGAAGATTCCCGGGGCCATCTGTGGATCAGTACGGAGAGTGGCTTATGCCGCTTCGACCCGGTTGCCGGACATGCCGAGGTATATGATGATAACCATTTCAATTATCACACGACTTTTAATGAAGCCTCTTCCACCGCCCGTCCGGATGGCCGGATCGTTTTTGGTACGATGAAGGGAATGATCTCCTTTCAACCGGATTCGATCCGCAAAAGTGATTTTGTACCTCCGGTTGTTTTTACAGGATTCCTGTTAGCAAATGAAAAAATACAACCCGGTTCCCATCCGGCTCTGGAGGTGATCCCGGATGAAGCCGTTCAACTGCGCCTGTCACCTAAAGAGAAGATTTTCACCCTGCAATATGCCGCACTGGATATGAAAGCACCCGAAAAGATCCAGTATGCCTACCGTCTGGAAGGATTTGAAAAGGAGTGGAACTATATAGACAAACAACGTTCTGTGACCTATACCAATCTTCCCAAAGGGGAATATCTGTTCCGGGTACGTTCCACCAACAGTGATGGGGTATGGGTAGATAATGTGCGGGAGATGAAACTGGTCATTTTACCTACTTTCTGGGAAACTCCCTGGGGCATCCTGTTATATGTGCTGTTTATTATAGCGGTCATCCTGACTACAGTCGTTATCCTGTTCACCATCTACCGGTTGAAACACAAAGTACGTATGGAGCAACAGATCTCAGATATCAAGCTCCGTTTTTTTACCAATATCTCGCATGAACTCCGTACTCCTTTGACACTGATCGCGGGGCCGGTAGAACATGTATTGACCCATGAGACACTCACACCGGAAGCCCGGGAACAGTTACAATTAGTGGAACGCAATACCAACCGCATGCTGCGCCTGATCAATCAGATCTTAGACTTCCGCAAGATTCAGAATAAAAAGATGAAACTCAAAGTACAGCCGCTGGATATGGTGTTATTTGTACGCCGGGTCATGGATAATTTTGAAGCACTGGCCGAAGAACACCGGATTGACTTTATATTAGAGAGTGAAGCAAAGTCTGTTACCCTCTGGCTCGACATGGATAAACTGGAAAAAATAGTCTTTAACCTGGTATCAAATGCCTTCAAATATACGCCTCCTGATAAAATGATCCGGGTAGCCATCCGGGAAAATGAAGAGCATGTGTTACTCAGTGTGGAAGACCAGGGGATCGGGATTGCAGAGAACCGCCGGGAATCTATCTTTGAACGGTTTGAAAACCTGATGGATAAGAATGTATTTGACCAGTCCAGTACAGGGATCGGACTCTCTTTGGTCAAAGAACTGGTGGATATGCACCAGGCAACGATCCGGGTTGACAGCCGGTTAGGCGAGGGAAGTACCTTTACAGTCACTTTCCGGAAAGGGAAAGAGCATTACACACCGGAAACCGAATTTATTTTGCAGGATCAATATACAGAGGCTACAGCCACCCTTAAACCAGAATCGGAGTTTATCCCCACAACCGCTATGGGTGAAACCAGTGAAACAGAACCGGAAAATATAGGCAAAGACCTGATGCTGATTGTAGAAGACAATGTGGAATTACGCAGTTTCCTGACTGCTATCTTCCGTTCATCGTTCCGGCTAGCAGAAGCCGTGGACGGAACAGAAGGATGGCAAAAAGCACAACAATTGTTGCCGGATATCATCATCAGTGATGTGATGATGCCGGGTATTAACGGCATTGACCTGGTAGCTAACATCCGTGAACATCTTTCCACCAGCCACATTCCTATCGTTTTACTGACTGCCAAATCCACCATTGAAAGCAAATTGAAAGGATTGGAATATGGTGCGGACGATTACATTACCAAACCCTTTAGTTCTACCTATCTGCAGGCACGGGTCAGCAATTTACTAAACCAACGCAAAACATTACAGACACTATACCGGACCGGAACTATGATTGAATATACTGAACCTATCCCGGCAGAAGAAAGCGTAAAGGATATGTCACGAACGGATATCTCCCCCAATGACCGGAAATTTATGGATAAACTATTCATCCTGATGGAAACAAACATGGATAATGGTGACCTGATTGTAGATGACCTGGTAAAAGAAATGGCAGTCAGCCGTTCCGTATTCTTCAAAAAGCTAAAGGCATTAACAGGATTAGCCCCCGTAGAATTTATCAAAGAGATACGGATCAAGCGGGCGGCTTCCCTGATCGAAGAAAACGAATATACTATGACACAGATCTCCTATATGGTAGGGATCAACGATTCCCGCTATTTCAGTAAATGCTTCAAACAGGTCTATGGAATGACTCCTACTGAGTATAAGGAACAATATTTACAAGCATCCGGTCAAAAACTACACAAATAACAGGCAGGAAGAGATTACTTTTGTCTGCTGAAAAACCAGAAAACACAGTAGAAATATGGTAAAACAACTTTTTCTCTTATTTATTTGCCTGTTAACGGGCTGCCGGCCGGGAACACAGGATGCTTTTCTTACCAATAGGGAATATGCCGTCCGGATGGCCGGCTCCGAAATGATCCGTTGCCCCGAATCATGGCAGCTGGACTTCCAGCCTACCCTAAAATGGGATTATTGTCATGGATTGGAGTTACAGGCTTTTATGGACTTGTATGACCGGACAGGAGATGACAAATATGCCCGGTATGCCCTGGCGTATGCAGATACGATGGTGAATGAAGACGGTAGCATCAAAAAATACAAACTTGAAGATTACAATATCGACCGGGTAAACAGCGGAAAACTGTTATTCCGTATCTACGATTATACCGGCGAAGAGAAATATAAAAAGGCGATCGACCTGTTACGGAGCCAGATGGAAACCCATCCCCGCAACGAAGATGGCGGATTCTGGCATAAGAAAATCTATCCCCACCAGATGTGGCTGGATGGTTTGTATATGGCATCCCCCTTTCTGGCGGAATACGCACAACGATACGGGCAGCCGGAAGCGTATGCAGATGTCGTTCATCAGATCCTGACGGTTGCACGGCATACGTATGACCCGGCGAACGGCTTGTACCGGCATGCGGCGGATATAAGCCGGGAAATGTTCTGGGCAGATCCGGAAACCGGACAATCCAAACATGTCTGGGGACGTGCGCTGGGATGGTATGCCATGGCTATTGTCGATGTGCTGGACTTCCTTCCGGCAGACCAGCCGGGACGGGATAGTGTGCTGATGATCTTAAATAATATGGCGGTTCAACTGGCCCGGCTGCAGGATACGGACACCGGTGTATGGTACCAGGTACTTGACCGGAGCGGGGAGAAAGGAAACTACCTGGAATCTTCCTGTTCAGCTATGTTCATGTATGCTCTGGCCAAAGCCGTACGTAACGGGTACATTGATCCGGCCTATCAGGAAGTAGCCCTCAAAGGATACCGTGGATTTCTGACTCAGTTTGTAGAGTTCGATGAAGACGGATTAATGAACATCAAGCAGGCCTGTGCAGTAGCGGGTCTGGGCGGAAAAGAGATGCGTGCGGGTGACTATGACTATTATATTAATGAAATGATCCGTGCCAACGATGCCAAAGTGGTAGGACCTTTTATTATGGCTGCCCTCGAATTTGAAAAGATGGGCATTCAACCCTGAATTACTTTATTACTTACTATAGTTTTGTTAGAATTTGTCAGCATTATACCTTTACTCCGGGGGATCGGAAGTTCACTTCCGGCATCCCCCTTTTTTATGGTGTGTTTGGTTATATCCAATACTCTTTTCATCACCGGGCAGTAGTGTTTTGAGCTACAGACAGGGGTTTTCCGGATAAAAACAGTACTGGCAAAAAGGAACAATACTATAGATCTTTGGACATAGTAAAAGAAGAAGAACAGGTTTTATTCCATGATCACGGAGCTGAATTTTCCATAGGGAAAGAGAAAATGGTTAAACCGTTTGGTGTTTCTCCCGCCGTCACTCAAAAAGCACAGAGTTGGGTCCATAAATATTACGACGGAGAGTTTATAGGCGACTATTTCGCCCGCAATGGCTATGTTGTGTTTGTCACAGACGCGTTGTATTGGGGAGAACGGGGCCGGATTGGAGTCGCAGGCTTTTTCCATGCTGTTACCGGGCCTGAAGCAATACATGGATTACCCCGATATAGCCTCCCTGACGGCTCCCCGGCCTTTGTTACTGTTCAATGGGGTCCAGGACCCGCTGTTTGACCGGCAGGGAACCGAGGATGCTTACCAGGTCATGCGTCCGGTGTGGGAATCACAACAGGCAGGCTCCCATCTGGTTACCCGGTGGTGGGAAGTACCTCATCTGTTTACCCGGGATATGCAGGCTGACGTGTTGATTTTCTTTGATAAACATTTGAAAAAACAGTGAACTATCCTCACTTCCGGGGTGTTACAGTCACATATAACAAGGAGTAAACGGAAGCAGTCTGTCTGTACAATAGACCCACAGACGCTCCCTGTCATAGGTGATAGGTATGAAAAGAGAGGATTTACTAAAACAATTAGATGATACGTCCCGTGTATGGGATCTGATCATAATAGGAGGAGGCGCTACCGGGCTGGGTGCAGCTGTGGACGCGGCTTCCCGTGGATTTAAAGTGGTGTTGCTGGAACAGGCGGATTTTACCAAATCAACTTCCAGCAAGAGTACAAAACTGGCACATGGAGGGGTTCGTTACCTCGCGCAGGGAGATGTCGGACTGGTGGTGGAAGCCTTACGGGAACGGGGATTAATGAAACAGAATGCTCCCCACCTGGTGAAAGACCAGCGGTTTATTATCGGAAATTACCAATGGTGGGAAAAACCGTTTTATACAATGGGACTGACCATGTATGATGTATTGGCGGGCAAACGTTCACTGGGACATTCCAAACCATTGAGTAAGGAGACTGTGATAAAAGAAATACCGGGAATTGCTACCAAAGGATTACGCGGAGGGGTATTGTATTACGATGGGCAGTTTGACGACTCCCGTATGGCAATTAACCTGATGCAGACAGCCATAGATCACCAGGGAGTGCCGCTCAACTATATCCGGGTAGAAGGATTAATCAAAAATGCGGCGGGTAAGATAAAAGGGGTAAAAGCCCGCGATATGTTTACACAAAAAGAATACGAAATCCGTGGAGAAGCAGTGATAAATGCCACCGGTATCTTCGTGGATGAAGTGATCCGGATGGATGCTCCCGAAGCGCATCCAATGGTAAAACCCAGCCAGGGGGTCCATTTGGTGGTAGACCGTTCCTTCCTGGGAGGAGAAACAGCGATCATGATCCCAAAGACAAGCGACGGGCGTGTCCTGTTCGGGGTGCCCTGGCATGACCGGGTAATCCTGGGGACTACAGATACACCCATGGATGAATTTACCCTGGAACCCCGCGCGCTGGAAGAAGAGATTGATTTTATCCTGAAAACAGCAGGGCAATATCTCTCCCGGCAACCTAAACGGGAAGATGTACTGTGTGTATATGCCGGTCTTCGTCCCCTGGCAGCCCCCAGCCAGGATGGAGATGGGAAAACCAAAGAAATCTCCCGGAGGCATAAAGTGGAAATTTCAGACAGTGGATTGCTGACGATTACAGGAGGTAAGTGGACCACTTACCGGGATATGGCAGAGGACATTGTCAACAAAGCGATTGAGGTAGCGGGCCTTCCCAAAAAGGAGTGCCGTACACAAACATTAAAGATACATGGCTACAAAGAAAATGTAGACCGGAGTAATTATGCATACGTATATGGGTCCGATTACGGTGAGATCAAAGCATTGGTCAATGAAGATCCGGAACTGGCCAGACCCCTGCACAGTGGACTGGATTTTATCGGAGCTGAAGTAGTATGGGGTGTCCGCAAAGAGATGGCGATGACAGTCGAAGATGTGCTCTCACGCCGGTTACGGGCACTGTTTATGGATGCCCGGGCCTCCATTGAAATGGCACCACAGGTAGCCGCTTTAATGGCCAAAGAGATGGGCAAAGATGAAATCTGGCAACAGAATGAAGTAGCCCGGTACACCGAACTGGCAAAAGGCTACCTGTTAAAATAATCAGACGGGCGAAGGAGTATAACCCGGAACAAACAGATGTTTTTCTCTGTTATAAAGAAAA
Source organism: Tannerellaceae bacterium (assembly GCA_021201565.1). Taxonomy (GTDB): domain Bacteria; phylum Bacteroidota; class Bacteroidia; order Bacteroidales; family Tannerellaceae; genus UBA4116. The sequence goes on along the minus strand of JAJQES010000530.1, from coordinate 2,205 downwards.
ATATCTACTGTTTGCGGGTTATAATAACTTGCTTCTTTAAATACTATTTCTATGGATAAATACATTTTAGCTTTAGATGCCGGTACCACCAGTTCCCGCGCCATCGTTTTCGATCACAAAGGGGGGATTCGTTCAATCGCCCAGAAAGAGTTTACACAAATATTTCCCCAGAGCGGATGGGTTGAACACGACCCAAACGAAATCTGGTCATCACAGGCTGCCGTTATCGCGGAAGCGATCAGCAAAATCGGGATCAACGGTACAAATATTTCCGGGATCGGGATCACCAACCAGCGTGAAACAACCATTGTCTGGGACCGGAATACAGGAGAACCCGTCTACAATGCGATTGTATGGCAGGACCGCCGGACCGCCGAATATTGTGACCAGTTAAAGGAAGAAGGTAAAATACCTATGATCCGTGAAAAAACAGGTTTGATCATTGATGCTTATTTCAGCGCAACCAAAATCAAGTGGATCCTTGACAATGTAAAAGGGGCCCGTGAGAAAGCCAACAAAGGTGATCTGGCGTTTGGTACGGTAGATAGCTGGCTGATCTGGCGTCTGACAAAATGTGGTACCCATGTAACCGATGTTACCAATGCTTCCCGTACCATGTTGTTTAATATCAACACACTGGAATGGGACCAGGAGTTGCTGGATATGTTTGACATACCCCGCTCTATGATGCCGGAAGTAGCCTCTTCCAGTGAAATCTATGGGTATACGACCACGACTATTTTTGCCTCCAAACTTCCCATTGCCGGAATCGCCGGTGACCAGCAGGCTGCCCTTTTCGGACAGATGTGTACGGAAAAAGGAATGGTGAAAAACACCTATGGAACCGGTTGCTTTATCCTGATGAATACAGGTTCACAACCTATATTCTCCAAAAATAACCTCGTAACAACTATTGCCTGGAAAATCAAAGACAGAGTGGATTATGCACTGGAAGGCAGTATATTTGTAGGAGGGGCGATTGTCCAATGGATGCGTGATGGACTGAAAGCCATCGGAGCCTCATCGGAAATTGAACAGTTGGCGCTGTCTGTACCGGATAATGGAGATGTCTATTTCGTACCCGCATTTACAGGTCTGGGGGCTCCCTATTGGGACCAGTATGCCCGTGGGGCGATTGTGGGAATTTCGCGGGGAACAACAGTCGCTCATATAGCCCGCGCCGCGCTGGAAGGGATTGCCTATATGAGTATGGATGTAATCAATGCGATGATCGTGGATGCCGGCGTAGGCGTGAAAGAACTGCGTGTTGATGGAGGCGCATCACGTAACAACCTGCTAATGCAATTCCAGGCCAATGTCCTGGGAGAAAAAGTAATCCGTCCGCAGATCACTGAAACAACTGCTTTAGGAGCCGCCTATCTGGCAGGTCTGGCAACAGGGTACTGGAAAGATATTGATGAGATCCGCAGCCAGTGGCAGGTAGACCGGGTATTTGAACCGGATCCAAAACTGGATATGCAGCTCGCCAAACGCAAATGGGCCGATGCCGTACACCGCTCAGAAGCCTGGATCAAATAAAAGATAAATAAGCCAGAGAGTAGCCGCATAGGTTACTCTCTTCTTTTTTATTCCAACCGGTGCCCTGCAACATGATTGTTGGTAATATATCTGATAACATACAGCTCTTTTGGATGATAAGTAAAGAAAAAATACCAGGTCGTATTCTTACTTTTCGGACAAGTTATATAACTCATATTGCTACCATATCTTAAAAAATAAGCAGGAGCCTCTTCCTTTCTTTTTAGATGAATGGTTTGTTCCACTTCGGTTAACAATGAACGGACATATTGCCGGGCAGATTCTTTGAAACTAAAATAATCTTTTTCGTACAAAATATCAACAAGTTCATTTAAATATATCCGGACGGTTTTGGTATATCTGATTTTCATGTACGCTGATCGAATAATGTATCAATATGAATATAGACAGACTCCAGTAATTCCTCAGTTGTAATACAGTCATTCAGCTCTTCTTCTGTAAGGGGAGGAGAAAGCTTCATTTCCATTGTCCTGTGATACTCTATCGCCGGCTCACTCAGTTTATCTGTTAAATCATTCTCTTCAGGAAGTTTATATTTTTTCATACGTTAAAAAGTTGGATTATTTGATGAGTATAAATTTAAGAGGTCTCGTTTAAAGAGGTTATGTATATTTGGGTTATGAATAATAAAATTATAATTTTTTG
>JAJQES010000304.1 GCA_021201565.1 Tannerellaceae bacterium | reverse complement strand
TCAAAGAAGACCAGCTGCTCAAGGAAGAAAAACTATTAAAAGATGCCCAGGCCCGAAAAGCTGAAATTGAGAGTAATATATCCTCCAAAGGCTCGTTTACAGACAACGAAAGTTGGCAGCTAAGGCAACTCATCAAACAGGAAGAAAAACTGACGGCTCAGGTTGGCCAGACAAAGAGTGAAATGGCCGAGTTAAAAGAAATCGTAGACTCAATCGAATATAAAGAATTCACTATCGATCTTAACACCGACAAGTCCGACATGAACGCCGTCCGCCTGAAGAACCTGGAAACAACCCACAAAGCGGAACTACAGGAAATACAGCGTGCCGGTAGGGAAAAAGAAAAAACCGAAGCCGAAATCAACCTCGAAATCCTAAGTGCCGAAAACGACTACTACCAAAAGCGGATCCGCCTATTAACCCTATTCGCCCAGACTGCAGACAAAGCCGATAAAAAAGCTGACTACGAAAAAGAAGCCATCGACCTGAAGGGTAAACTCTACCAGAACGAGATAGACCAGGAGAAACAAAAAATAACAGCTATCGAAAAACTCTGCACGGATGAGTTGGCCAAAGAAGAAGCACTCAGCAAAGCCCAGCAGATCACTCTAACCAGACAACTGGCCGATAAACAAATCACCCGTGAGCAATACGAAATGCTCTCCACCACCTTAACCAGCCAAAGTGCAGACCGCCGGTGGGAAATAGAAAAAGGATACCAGGACAACATCCTGAATCTCGAAATAACTAATGGCCAGTTAAAAAAGGATGCTATTGAAAAAGCCAACAAAGCCGTACTGGATGCCGAGCAACGGGCTGTCAATGCACGGGCCTCCATGCAAACCAAACTGGACGACCTACTGAAAGACTTCAAGAACCAGTTCAAACTAACAACGGTCGACGAAGACCTGCAGCTACAACTCAAAGTACTCGAAGCATCTTACCAGGCCCGGAAAGAACTCGCACAAAAACACAACCTGGATACAACTGAACTGGACGAAGCCTACCAGCGTGCCAAAGAGAACTTAGTCCGGGAAAGCGAAAAGCGGATCAACCAAATCCGGAATCAATATGGGCTGTTAAGCCAAAAAGAAGAATTTGAGTTAGAATTACAACAGCTTCAGGAGCATTTGGATGCTAAACTTCTTACTGAAGAACAATATGAGAAAGCCGTCCAAAACCTCCGGCGGGATAGTTTCAAAAAACAATTCGACTACTACCTGAACCTGTTCTCCAATGCGATCCAATCCCTGCAACAGGCAGAAATGGACTCCATTGATGCCCGGTATGATGTAGAAATCGAAGCAGCCAAAGGAAACTCCGAAGAAGTAGAACGCCTGGAACAGGAAAAAGCAGAAAAGAAACTGGAAGTCCAGAAAAAGTATGCCGATGTAAACTTCGCAATCCGGTGTTCGGAAATCATCTCTTCTACAGCTGCTGCCATTATGCAGGCTTATGCTCAGTTAGGCCCTATCGCCGGAGCCATAGCCGGCGCACTCATGGGAGTAACCGGAGCCGCTCAGTTAGCCTCTGCTGTAGCCGAGCGCAACAAAGTAAAAAACATGACCCTATCCGGAAAGAAATCATCAACATCCACCGGCAAACGGGTAGTAGTAGGCAAACAGGACGGAGGAAAAATAGACGTAATACGTGCTCAGGATAAAAAAGAATTCCCGGATGCGGATTATGACCCGGATGCACGGGGATTCATCGACAAACCAACCGTCATTGTGGGAGACGGACCAACCGGCCAGAGCAAAGAATGGGTAGCCAGCAACGCCGCCGTTACCAACCCAACCGTAGCTCCGCTGTTAAATATCCTGGACAAACACCAGCAGGCCGGCGACATTGCCACCATAGATATGAACCAGATACTCCGCCAGCGAATGGCCGCCGGCTACGTAAAAGGAGGAAGCATTTCCGGAGCACCGGTTACCACGTCTCAAACAGCAGAACTGCACCAGGCACCCGGAGATAAAAATCCGGATTCTAACCGTCTGGCAAACGCAATAGAAAAACTCGTACAGGAAGGAGTACAAGCCTGGGTACTACTCTCCGAATTTGAAAAAGCAGCAAAACTCAACAACAAATCTAAAAGCATAGGAAGCAAATGAAAATCATACACTCTTCCGGCGAGCCTTATGACATAAGTCCGGACACAACACTCGAAATGGAACGAACCAACCCTTTTTTTAATGAATACGGTGAACAATCCCTGCCGATCACACTACCACCCACCGCCTGGAACCGGAAATTATTATCCTGGCCGGATGACATTACCGGCATAACCAAGCTTACCCAGAGGGCCGATGCAACCATTCAAACCGGCATCTTTTCAATTCAGGCCCGGCAGGCAATTTTATCCGGAAACAAAAAAGAAGGAATATCCACCTCCTTTTATTTAAACACCGGTGCATTCTATGAAAAAATACAGGATGTAAAACTTTCCTCTATCTTTGAAAACAAAGTAATCTCCTTTTCTTCTATCAGTGCGGCTATAACTTTCTGCCGGAATTTGCTGGTTAATTATGATGAGCGTTTTGCTATTTTTCCGGTATCAACAGAGGATGGAACCTTAAATGCCTATAATACGAAAGCATCTGACGGTTACTATACCCTTTACAATGCTGAATCCAGAACTAAAGAAGTAGATGAAAAAACTATTCAACTGGATGCCGGATACTATATCTCACCTTTCATCCGGGTGCATCATCTACTCTCCGAAATCTTCTCCTACTTCGGATACCAATACGCCGAGAATTTTCTAACGAAAACAGAACCCTTTAGGAGTATGGTATTACTCAACACCACCATTGACACCCTAATGAAATCCGAAATCCGGTACACACAAATACTTCCTGACTGTATGGTAAGTGAAATATTAAACGCATTCAGGGGTCTGTTTAATTGCGAGTTCATACCTGATGAAGTAAACCGGAAAATGCACATCGTACTGTTCAACGAAGTAATGGAAGCCAAACCTGAAGCTGATCTTACACCATATTTTACAGGATTCTCTACTATTAACCATCCTGAAACGTTCAAACAATTAAAACTGTCAGTAAATGTTATAAATCAGCAAACTCAAAAAATATCTTCTACTCGCTCTGGAGCCAGAGTTGCCAACACCTCTTCACCAACTGTTAATAGTGAAAGTTTTTCATCCCTGATTGACCTTTTGAAAAAATATCCCAAAGCAGAGTACAATCCAATCAACGGTAGGTTTACACGAACCGGCTTTAAAGGAACAACCAAAGTTATCCAGGATGTTGGTTCCATTATATGTGACTATATGGATGCCGAAAAGTATGAGATAGAGGAAAAAGAAGTTCCTGTATCAATTCCTACATTAAAATATTCTTATGTGGTTGATTCCAGTGGACGTGGAAACAGTGCTTCTATGACACCTATACTTGGGCCTGGCCGGGCTTTAAATTCTACAATTGTTATGGATGATGCAGAAGATGATGCAGATTTATCTGCAGATAATGAAGACGAAAATCTGGATATCATTCCTTGTTTTGTCTATAATAAGGACGGCGGTGCCAGAGGTACTGTTTTAAATTATGATTATCAGGGTAACAAACTTTGGAGTTATACATTATCATTCAATGGCCCGGACGGACTATTTGAAAAATTCTGGAGAACGTACGATACTTTACTCCGTAATTCACTAATCGAAATACAATCCGACACCCTACTTCCAGAAGTAATTAAAGCCTCTTTATCCGGATACAAAAAAATATTATACCAGGGACAGGAATTACTTCCGGATAAAATCAAGTTTATACCAGGGAAAAAGATACCACAACAATGTACTTTTTTAACAACAAAACTCTATCAACCGGTCATTGAAGCCACATCCGAAGCCACTCGTTTAGCTAACGCAGCTCCTATTTATGAATGGACGGTTAATTCTCAGGGTTCGCATGCTACAAAGACCAGGTATATTTTCGATGAAGATCCGGCGATCTTGTTTTATGATCCGCCCACCGCTGCTCAATATAATGCCGGTGGCAGATACCATCAAAAAACTTATGCAGTGCAGTTTTATAGCAGAAGTGGACGGGATGGTCCCGATGATCCGGAACCGGGAACCCTAATCGTATGGCTTACTGCCAAACGAAAATAATTGTCCTTTAGAACTGTCAGGCCATTCATTTTTTTTGCTCAAAAATATCTCAGATGGCAACAGTTCTTACAAAACCGGATGCATTAAGTCTTTCCGGTAACATGAAGAAATTCATACTATCCACATCGGCACTGGTTTCATTTATTCTTAAAAAGGGGACCCAGACAATTATTGAGCGAACTTACGAACCGGCAACAGACGGACGGGTTACTATTGATCTGCAGGATGTGGTTGAAAATGAATTATCCTTTTTTTTCACCGATACACAAGCCATATACACCCAGCCTAACCTGGTCGCAGACTTCACTGCCGTAATTGACGGAGTGTCTTATCCCTTCCGGGTCATTCGTGCCGGTGTTGCGGCTTTCAACAACACACCGGCTAACTTTCTTACATACAACTTCCTGACCTGGCAACCCACACGAAAAAAGGTAACATACTACACTCCGGAATTTCTCACTTATTATGCAACGGTGAATTGTACTGTACAATTAAGAGCCTATTTTGAGGGCAATGAAACCCTAGAAATCAAACTGGCGGACCTTACAGCCAGCAATGCATACACCATCCCACTGCAATATGGAATCGTAGCCGGCAAATTTAATCACCGGTTACCAGGAGCCTATGATGTATGGGTACAAGATCCGGAAGGAAACCGGCTTACTTACATTCAGCGGTATCAGGCAGAAGGGATGCGATCTGAGCATGAGGCCTGGATACTCTTTGAAAACTCATTGGGAGGGATCGACACCTTCCGGGCCTATGGGGAACAGGAACTCAATGCAGAACATACACACAACTTCCTTGAGAATGACCACATTTTATCCGAATACCGTACAGAAAC
>JAJQES010000056.1 GCA_021201565.1 Tannerellaceae bacterium | reverse complement strand
CGTTTATCTGTTTATTTCTATTTAACGTTATCAGAATACCACATTTAATCCGAATACAAAAGTACGTGCGATGGGATAGCTGTTGGACGGACTACCAATAGTACCTTCTTCGACATTCATCCCATACTTGTTTGCTCCGGAGAAGGTATGCAGGTTGCTTACATTGGCATACATTCCCAATTGCTGAATACGGAGCAGGTCCGTTACCCTTTTGGTGAAATTATACGATAAAGTCACATCCTGGATACGTAGATAGGAAGCATCTACATAGAATCCATGCGAATAAGCTGCCGTATATCCTAAACGGGTCGCTTCATTCGAACCGTTTTCGGGAGTCCAGTAATTTACGGCTACACTGTTTGACGCTTTATCTAATTGCCAGCCGGTAAAGTTCAGGGCATTGTTTGATTTTTTAATATCAAATACACCATTCAGGAAAATAGAGAGTGACCAGTTTTTATACTGGAAAGTATTGGTGAGTCCTGCTGTCCAGACCGGCAGTTTGGAACCAATGATGACACGGTCTTCACTGGTGATGCTGCCATCTCCATCTTTATCCAACAGTTTAGCATCTCCCGGAACGGCACCGTATTTGGCGGCTAATTCTGCTTCATGTGTCTGCCAGATACCTATCACTTTATAATCATAGTGTACGCTGATGGGCTGGCCAATAAACCATTTGTTGGAAATATCATCTTCGCCGTCTTCCCGTAGCTCTTTGATCTTATTCCAGTTACCGGCAAAAGCAAGTGAAGTATTCCACTGGAAATCTCTTTTCTGAATATTGGTTGAATTCAGAGTAATTTCAAATCCTTTGGTCTGTGTTTTTCCTACATTGTCCATCATCGATACATACCCGTTCATGACAGGTACCGAACGTCTCATCAATAAATCTTTGGTAATGGCTGAATAGACTTCTAAGTTACCGGCGAGACGACTGTTGAAGAGTGAAAAATCAAGACCGAAGTTGAATGTATAGGTAGTTTCCCATTTCAGATTGGGATTCCCCACTTCATTTTTGTTAATTAATCCGCCTGCAAATGAACTGCCATCGCCATAGATATAATCGTATTGTTCCATCTGGGTTAATGTCTGGTAGGCTTTAATGGCCTGATTTCCGTTTGCTCCGTAGGAAAGTCTGAATTTCAGATAGTCGATAGGTTTAACATCCCAATCCTGGAAGAATTGTTCTTCTGTTAGTACCCATCCTCCGGCTATGGAAGGAAAGAAGGCCCATTTATTATTCGCACCGAAAGCGGAATATCCGTCGTAACGGGCTGTAAAGGTCAGCAGATAACGGCTTGCATAATTATAGTTGACACGGCCCATATAAGAGGCTAATGCTGTTTCTTCTTTTGCTGATTTTAATGTTTTTTTATCCGATTGAGCCACACCAATATTGAAATAGGCATTTTCATCATTCAGGAATCCCTGTGCTTCCATAGAGGTATTCAGCTGATATGTTTTTTGTGCACTGATCATTCCCGTCAGATCCAGGTGGTGAGAACCAAAGTCTCGGTCATACCGTACAATATTTTCCCAGGTCCAGTCGGAATAACTTTTATTTTCTATATTGGCAATTCCGTCTACAGGTTCCCCTTTTAGGGTAGTTTTCCCATAATAAGATCCGGTTTCTGTAGACCGGTAGTTATATCCGAAATTGGTCCGGTAACTTAATCCTTTTACCGGAAGCAGGATATCTGCATACCAGGCGGTGAAGACACTCCGTACTTTATTATCATATATAGCATCTATATTTGCATACGGACTGGTCCAGTATACAGTAGTGTACATTGGATACCTGTTATAAGTTCCATCTTCATTATACGGATTAGACCAGGGAGAAAGATAGAAGGCGTGTGCATAATTGGGTTTCTCTCCACTATTCTGACGTTGGTTCATTTGGGTATTCATACCTACAGTTAACCAGCTACCTATTTTCTGGCTCATATTGATCGTTGCATTGAACTTCTCAATACCGCTATTCTGCACCATTCCATCCTGGCCGGTATAGCTCAGAGAGGCATAATAATTGTTCCGGTCTGTACCACCGGAAAGTCCCACCTGGTGTTCATGCTGGAAGGCAGCACTAAACATCTCTTTCTGCCAGTCAAATTCTTTACCGGCGATGTAATTTTCACGAGGTAAGGAAGGCAGGAATTGAAGCGGATCGCTCCAGAATGATTCTTCAGAACCGATATCACGGTAATATTGTTTCATCATTTCGATATTGTCGGCTCCATTGCGGAGATTGAATAATCGTTCCGGAGTCTGTACTGCCACATATCCGTTGTACATAATCTGAGGTTTCCCCTGCTGTCCTTTTTTAGTGGTGATCAATATGACCCCATTGGCGGCACGGGCCCCATAAATGGCTGCGGATGAGGCGTCTTTCAGCACGGAAATACTTTCAATACTATTCTGGTCAATCTGATTGAGTAATCCGCTGAACGGAATTCCATCCAGGACGATCAGGGGTGAATTTCCTCCGTTCAGGGATTTTTCACCCCGGACCCGGATAGTTTCTTCATCGGATGTTGCAGTAGGGTCCGCTTTTACTACCACATTCATTCCAGCCATCTGCCCCTGTAGTCGCTTGGCTAAGTTGGGTGCAGGTACTTTTGCAATCTTTTCGGCATTGATTGTCACAATGCCCCCTGTCAGGTCTTTCTTTTTCTGGGTTCCGTACCCTACCACTACTACTTCATCCAGCATTTGCTGATCATCTTCCAGGATAATATTTATGTGACTTTTGCCATCTAACCGGATTGTTTTTTCTTTGTATCCGATATAGGATATAATCAAAGTAACCTGCAAATTGGGAACAGCCAGGCTGAAGTTTCCGTCTATATCTGTAATGGTTCCAAAAGTAGTTCCTTGCACAGAAACGGAAGCACCAATCAAAGGCTCTCCGGAATCATCCGTTACCATTCCGGTTACAAATGAATTTTGTTGGGTAGTCCGTGGTAGCATCTCCTCATTCTTTTGCATTTGAGGGATCAGAATGATTTGTTTGTTTTCTACCAGATAAGCACAGTCGGAAAGAACAGTATCAAGAATTACCTCTACTTCCTGTTCTTCGGCTTCAATGCTTACGATTTTTCGTGAATTGATTTGATTTTCATTGTAGTAAAATGAATAATCGGTTTGTTCTTCAATTTCCTGTAAGACTGTTTTCAAGGGTACATTTTTCAAATTCAGGCTAATCTTTGCGTGAAGCACATTGGCGTTTGCGGACACACTAAAAGCCTGAAAGAAAAGCAGCGCTAAGCATACAAGAGAGAGGGATTTCCATTTAAAATCCTTCCTGAGAACTTGTTTCTCATTTGTTAATTGGGTCTTTTTCATAAACCTTGTTTTTAATTGTTTTTGTGATTAAAGAGATTAGGAATATTTGGTGTTTATCTTATTCTTTCTTTATAGTAAACTGAATGGGAGTAATCTGTTGAATCCCTTTTACGACTTCTTCTACCGTCTCGTTCCGTACGGTCAGGGAGATACCGGAGATCGTATCCACCGGTTGGTGAGGCAAGACACGTACATCAAACCATTTTTCCAGACAAGCGATAATATAGGTGAGATCTGCATTATCGAATACCAGCTTGTCTTTTGTCCAGAGATTATAAAGAGTTGCATCCACAGATTCAACTTTTATTTCTTCTGTCTCTTTATTATAACAGATCCGTTCATTCGGTTGAAGACGAATCATCCGGTTATTGGAGGTGAACTCAATACTTCCGGATAACAGGACGATTTCTGCATGTTTTTCTGTATTCTTTACATTAAAAACAGTTCCCAATACTTTGATCTTTTCAGTTCCCAGATTCACAATAAATGGTTTACTTTCATCTTTTATGATATTGAAACAGGCTTCCCCGGTAATTTTTACTTCTCTTTCCCTGCCGGAAAAGGTTTCGGGATATTGCAATGTACTGTTTTCATTGACCCAGACGGTTGAGTGGTCCCCAAGTTCAATGTTTCCTTTTGTGCTGAATGGAGTTGTTAATTCCAGCATAGCAACCGGATGCATACTGAACTTATTTTTGGTTACCACCTGAGGCATCCAGGTGAATAAAATGAGCAGAGTAGCCGCTATCCCTACCAGAGGATATATTACACGGCGACTCATATTTCTTCTTTGAATTTGAGACGTTTGTTGAATCCGTTTGTTTAATGTCTCAAAGACGACTTCCGGCCGGGAATTTTCTTTCACCAGCAGACTGGTTTCCCAGATGAATTGTATGTCTTCAAACGTTTTCCTGTTTTCCGGATTTTCATCCATCCATTGCGATAGTTGCTCTTTTTCTTCTTCCGAAATTGTTTTAGTCAACAGACGTATGATACGTTCCTCATTTATTTGTTGTGGGTCCTCCATTCCTGCGATGTTTATATTATCACGAATGAACCCAAAAATACCCTACCTTTTTTGATGAAGTTTTTTTCTTTTTTTCAATTCTTACTTATTAATCCTTTATAAATCAGATGGGAGCGAATCTCCTTTAAGGCTTTGGTAAGTTGTTTCTCCACCGCTTTAATACTGATGTCGAGCAGTTCGGCAATCTCTTTATTTTTCAGATTTTCCTCGCGGCTTAGTTCAAAAATATACCGGCATTGTTGAGGGAGTTTCGCTTTGCAGTTGTTGATTTCTTTGATAATTTCATTAATATGAATTTCATCATATTGGCTTTGAATGCTGTTCTGAGTATACATATCAAAAAAGGATAGTTCGTCGGGTTCATTTAGTTTTTCTTCTCTCAACCGGATTTGTCTTATATGATCAATGCATTTATGGTAGGTCGCTTTATAAAGATAGGATTTCAAGGGTTGCCGCAGATCTATTTGTTTCCGTTTTTCCCAGGTATCAAAGAATACATCCTGTACCAGATCTTCGGCTACGTTCATATCCTGCACTATTTTATAGGCATATAAACAGAGTGCATAATAGTATTTTAAAAAAAGCGTTTTAAAGTCGGCGTACATAACAATC
>JAJQES010000295.1 GCA_021201565.1 Tannerellaceae bacterium | reverse complement strand
CAGAAACTGAAATAAGTTTGTAAATGTTATCATATCTTACTAATTGATTAAAGTTTATATATTAATAATTACCATTACTAAACATAAAAGCGTTTAGTTTGACATCAAAAATAAGTTTATTTATATCATTTACAAACTTATATGTTATCCAGAATAAAATAAATATTTACCACACGCCAAGAATCAGCCCGCAACGCTGGGAGAACCTTTTGAGTTGCAAAAAATCACACGGGCCGGAAATATGACGGAAGGGTGCTGCAGCCGTCCTTTAGATGTCACATACAGCACAGTAATTTCGTTGCATGGAAACAATATCCGGAATTCGTGCAATGCAGTGGGCCAGGGAGATATCCAAACTCCCAGACGGAACATTCACACTTGTATTCTTCCCTTACTCCAGGCAGAGAGGCGAAGCATCCGCCAAGCCTGTCATCAAGCAGGGATGCAAGTTCCGGACACAACTTCCACAAGACCGGTTTAGCATCGACAGTGATAATTTCTTTCTTTTTACCGACGATCAGGGAGAACCCCGGATGTGTTACAGGATCCTGATCCGGTTCATGGGATTCCCCAACGACAATTACAAACTTCATAAGGTAGATTGGCTATGAGCGATATGCAAATGATGGGTAACATAGGTTGTTACCTGGACGATAATAACATCATCTCTTTTCAGATCGGAACCAACCCGGCCTCCTTCTCAATGGATCCCGGCTTTGAATCCCCGGCACTGGAAACATTTGGTTCTATCCAGTGGATGAACGTACAGGGATACAAAGTCGCCGCCCGTGGGCCCGGCAATCGGCAGTGCATCGAAATTGAACGGGATATCAAAAACAACCGGCTACTTCCTGAACTGATCCTCAAACAATGCAGAATGTTATACGGCACCGGACTCACTGTTTACCGTACCGTGATAGAGGGTAACGAGAAACGCCGGGAATGGGAAAAACATCCGGTCATTGAATCCTGGTTAGACAGTTGGCAGGACAATGGTATGGAGATGTCCCACACCGACTTTGCCACAGCACTCATAAACAATCACTATACATTCCGGGACTATTTCATTAAACACCGGATGACAAGAGGGAAAGCCATAGGAGGGTATCCCATTGCCGGCTTAGAACTGCTCGAAAACAAAGAGTGCCTGCTGGCCACCAGCAAACAGGAGCTGGCCACAGAAAACATCACCTACAAAGACTTCCGTACAATCGTTGTGGGCAACTGGCAGTACGGAGCTGCTCAGTTCAAGGTCTATCCGAAATTTGACATCCGGGATGTAAAAGACTACCGCTTTGCTGCCATCTCACACCACCGGGAATATTCACCTGGAGAATTCTACGGCCTGAATAAAACGTACCAGGGAACAAAGGCTTTCATCCGGGGTTCCAATAAAACTCCTCAATATATTAACTCCTTCCTGGAAAACTCTCTGGCTGCCAAAGTACACATCATCATACCCAACGCCTGGATAGAATCCAAACGCAAACAAATCAAAGCCATTTGCGATGAGAACAAAACCCGTGAGAAAAACGGAGACAAACAACTGCTCTATAATGGTATCCAGGTCGGTACTACATTTAAAGAATCGTCCGTGATTGAATATATACAGGTAGAGCTCCGGAAACTATCCAAATACCTAAGTGGTGCTGACAACCAGGGAAAAGCCTACTCCTCTATCAGTTTCCGGAGTGGAAACAACGAAGAAGAACGGTGGAAAATCGAAACGCTCGACCTGAAATACAAAGAATACATCTCTTCCCTGATTGATTACGACAAACGGGCCGATGAAGTCCTAATCGCAGCCGTGGGCCTGGATGCTTCCATTTCTGGTATATCCAAAGACGGAGTCATCTCCAAATCCGGTTCCGATGCCTATTACAACTACATCATCCACCTGTTATCCCTTACTCCGGATGACGAAAAATGCAGCGAACCATTCAACCTTGCCCTGAAGGTAAACTTCCCGGAGCTATACCACCAAGGATATCGTCTGGGTTACTACCGGCAGGTTCCCACCCGGCAGGAACAGGTATCACCCAAAGACAGAATCCAAAACAAACAATCCTAATGGCACTCGTACTCAAAGATCTATTCGAAACAATGAAAGACTTCCAGGAATGCATTCCGGGAGTTGACTCCAATGTATCATTCTCTCTACTGAACGCATCAGCAAGCTCTGCCCGGAAGGACATCATCAACATTCTGACAGCTCCTATCTACCAAAAACTCAGAGAAGCAGACGGAGAACCCAGGGAACTCCTGCAAATGGCACTGGGCAATAACACCATGGCCAAAGAGAACCCGCATGATGTATTACGCCGGCGGAAAGCAAACGTAGACATCTACCGGCACGAACTCGAAGCTATGCAACGCTCCTACATCGACAACTATTACAATGCCATGGACTCCCTGATCTGTTACCTGGATAGTGGGGATAGAGAATGGAAAAGAACTCCGTATTATCAACTACGGGACCGGTTACAAATCACCAGCACCGAAGAGTTCAACCTCCTGTATCCCATAGACAACTCATACCTGTTCTTCTTCCGGACCATACCCGTGCAATGCGAAATCCTGGACGAAACCATATCCGACTATTTCATCCGGATACAAAACAGGCCCGAATACAAAGACCGGCTGAAACGTGCCCTGGCACAACTCATCATAGCTTACGCTTTGCAGCGATTCGACCTGCAGGAGCTGCCGGCCACTATCCGGAACCATTACAAAGACAGCTCCCTGCAGCGACACTCGGCCAACGAACAAACAATACTCCATTTATTGGCCGAACAGCTACTAAACACAGCTCACCAGACCTTACAAAACATTGATCTGGCCATTCAGGAACCTAAGTCCGGTAACATCGAAACGGAGACATCCTTCAACCGTCCGGATGATAAAATATACCTACTCGGATGAAAAGCATACAGTTTCAGGCAGACACCCAAAAATACGAAATCCCAAACTGCTGGGAAGCCCTCACACACAAACAGTATGAACAGTTACTGGCCGATGTAGCACGCATGGCAGCCGGAGAAATCCCGCCGGCCCTGGTAAAAGCAAACTACATCTGCAACATCATGGAGTGGGATATCCGGAAAATAGACGACGACGGACTGGCCAACCTCTCCTGGCTAGCAGAACAGGTCACCTTCCTATTCAACATCGTTTATCCGGACAACAACAAAGCACTCGAAGAACTGGATCCGGCCAGCAGGAAACTCTTCCAAAAAACACCTCCAGAGAAAGTACCCGGCAATCCCATGGCCCGGTACCTGGCCCGGTTAGACTACCAATATGTACTGGATGCCTGTTTTTGTGCCCAGCTGATCCCTGAAGTACGAATCAAAAAGGAAACCTTCACCGGATACCGCATCAGCACAGCGTTCGACACTTTGACGTGTAGTCTGACCGCCCTGCAATTTATCGAAGCCCGTGAGCTGATCAATGCCGGACCGGATAAACTTCCACTCCTGGCTGCAATCCTGTATCACCCCGGTACCTACAACTCCGCTTCCGCACACCAGTTGGCCGGGAAGTTCCGGAAGCTACCGGAAACCACCCTGTTTGGGATAACCTTCAACTTTCAGGCATTTGTAAACTACCTGTTCACCTGCACAGAGTTCAGCCTGCTTACTGCAGCTAAGATACAAACAGCCTCCGGCATCACCACCGGAGCATTGGAATCACTCTACAACCTATCCAGTGACGGCATTGGCGACATCACTACCGTAGAGCAAATGAACCTCCTGCAATATCTCATCCTGCTCCGTAAAAAACTAATCGAATCCGTCCGGTCACTCGCCGGATCCGAAATGGAGCACACCGAAATATCCGAGAAAACCGGACTACCACTCAACATCATCAAATCCATACTCGCATGATAATCGACATTTTCAAATATTACGCAGGCTTTCCAAAGCAAGACGGAGTAACCTCCCTCTTCGTGTCCGGACGGAGCGAAAACAACACCTACAAGCAACTCCTGCAGGAACTTCAGGAAAGTGCAATCCACAGCCGGCTCCCGGAAATAGATCACTATGTATTTGGCGGCTCCTACGAAGCAGTCAAAACCTACATTGACAATCTCTCTGGCATCTACCTCTTTGTCGAGTTCGGAGAATTCAGCTCCACCCGGCAACGAGGCAGCATACATGACACCTTCCGGATAGCCGTTACCATTGCCGGCAAAAAAAACGACCAGACCGACCTGGTAGAACTGGCCTTACTTTCCGACCAGACACTTCGGCTCATTCACAGGCTCCGGGTACTCCAGTTTACAGACCAGGCAAAACATCCCTGGCTAAAAGAAATCTCCGACCAGCACTCCATCCACCCCTTTGAATTTAAAGATTTTGATTCAACCGGCTGGACCATCCTCTTCAACCGGGAAGGCACCGACATGCTCGGCCTCAATGACGAACTGCGAAAACATAATACATTTTAATCATGAACCATTTACTGCTATCCACAATCGAAGCAATCCAGCGAATATTCAGCACCTTCTACGGCTGGCTGTCGGCTGTAGCTTTATTCGTATCCCATTTTTTCGGACCGGCCTATTACCCCTTTGCTGTAGTCGGAATCCTGGTATTAATAGACCTCTATTGGGGTATCCGGGTCGCCTTCCGGAATAAACAATTCATCCTATCCGAAGCCCTTCGGGAAACAGTCCTCAAAGGTTCCATATATGCAAGCTGTCTGGGAGGCATCTACCTGATAGAGCAAATCTTTCACGAAGGAGTCTTTGCCACCTCCCTGGCAGCAGCCTTGGCCGGAACCTGCGAAGTATGGAGTTTCTCGGCAGCCATCCTGATCATCAAACCCGACTTCCCATTCATCTCCCTCTTCCGGAAACAACTCCGGGGGGAAATCGAAAAAAAATTAGGTACTAACATCAACGATATATTAAAATGAAACTATCAGAAAATTTCAAACTAACTGAGCTAATCCATTCCGCTACAGCCATCCGGCATAAAATCAACAAACATCAGGCAGC
>JAJQES010000188.1 GCA_021201565.1 Tannerellaceae bacterium | reverse complement strand
TCGGCTCCGGGTAGTTTTTTTGCAATCAGGCGGTTCCTGTCGTCGTATTTGTATAAATAGGCGTACTGCTGCAGGGTCGCATTCGTCTCTGTCCAGGTGCCGGAGGCTAAGGCGGTGGTTGCCAAAGGGGGTAACACTGCTCTTAGATTTCCGAAAGAGTCATAGAGGTAGTAGGTGTCTATCAGTTCGGAGCCGTTCAATTGTCTTATGAGTAGTACCTGTCCCTGTTTATTGCGGAACTCGTATGCTTTGTTTCCTTCTTCGTCTGTCGTCCGGGTAACAGCTAATTGGCCGGCTGCATAATTCGCTGAGCAGCTGATACTGACGGAGGCCGGTGAGTGGGTAGTTGTATAGAGTTTACACACAAGTGAGTCTGCAAACACAATGGCTGTTCCGCTTTTGGCTTTGTTGGTAAGGTAACCTGTTTGGAGGGCTTTCCTGCCTGTATGCCAGGCGGCTCCGGGTCCCATCTGTGAGGTGGCTCTTTGAAGGGGAGAGGTTTCGTAGCTAATAGTGGAATAGGGATACAGGTCCCCCTGGTGGCTTGATTGTGCCCTGGTTTTGACTGTGGCGGGTGCTGTATAGGATCCGCTGGCGGTTGTCATAACGGCTGGCAGCCACCCGGTGGAAGGTCTTCCGGCTGCATCGTATTCCTGTAAAGCGGTGAGGTCTTTTTTGGCAGGTGTAACGGCGGCCTGTACGGTTTGTACGGGCCTGCCTACTCCATCAAAATAAGTGACCTGGTCGCGGTATTCGGCATCTGTCTGGTAAAGATAGGTGCGGGTCCGGATGTAATTCTGGGTACTGGTTTGTGCATGGCTTTGCGTCAAGATGCACAGGATAGCCAGGATGTATAGTATCTGTTTCATATTTATTTGTTTTTTAGGGGTTACTGAGCTCTGTAATTATAGTTATACTGTTCGATGATCTTTCCGTTATGGTCTTTTATCTGGTATAACCTTCCGGCGGAATCGTACTGATAGGTTGTTTTTTCTCCTTTGGGAGAGGTGATGGTATCAATACCGAGCAGGGGCTTATAGGTATAGGTTGTGATAAGCGCTCCGGGAAGTTTGCTTCTTAGTGCGTTGATGTTTGTCATATTGGGTGTTACTTCTGACGAGAGGCTTTCGGGGGCTACGTTGCCGAGGGCTGTCTTTACTTCGCTGTAGGTTGCGTTTTCTATTTTAGCAACCGGATACTGGTAGTTATATCCCCAGAGGTAGACTGTATGGGTGGCACCGGCTCCGGTAGAAACGTAGATGGGATTACTGCGGCTGTCGTAATTGTGGAACCTCACGTCTTTTTGTGGATAGACACTGGTGGCTACGCCTGAGCAGGAATACCCCGAAGGGTTTCCGGAGGAGGACAGCGTGGCGAAGGAAAGGGCGGTGGGCACTATATCTGTTCCCCGTGCGATGTATTCGGTCAGACTACCGGCCACGAGGTTGCCTCCGACCACATTTCGTTTTTCTACCGGAAGGGCCAGCATGTTTTTGGTCTGCATGGTGTTGGTAATTCCACAGCTATAATCGGATGGATAGGTGATCTGTGTCACGTTGGATTTACCGTCACTTTGGGTGAAGGTTGTTTTGTTCAGTAGTCCGTGGGTATTGTATTCGTAGAGTTCTTTGGTGGTTACACCATCTATTATGGTTTCTTTGGACGTAAGCAGACTTTCGTAACTGCCCAGTTCGTAGAGGAGGGTAATATACCGGCCATTATAATTGCCAAAATCTACAAGTGGGGTACGGCTATCTCCTTCTACCAGGGAACCTACATGATTAAAGAAACCGGGAGTACGATTAAACTTGTCTATCAGGTTTACTCCCCAGTAATGATGCTTTTTAGTAGTTGAATAGGTGAATACTTCTGAACTCACTTTGGTGCCCGGTTGATTATAGTGATATATACTGGATTTTAATCCATTTCTTGAATTGGGTATTTGTACACTGGAAGATGAATTGGTTTCCCCGGAATTATAGAAATTATATTCTGTATGCCCGGTAGTACCTTCTGCGCTGGTTATCCGCTCAATTACTTTAGAATAGCCGACAGTGCTGGTAGCCAGGGAATAAGGAGTGGAGGAAAAGGTACTGCCTGCGATTTCTACCTCCTGCAGATCATCTATATGATGAATCTGATATTCTCCATTGGATCCATACCGTACGGAAACCGCATAAGAAACATTAAAATGTTGTCTGTGATAGTACGGGTGTGCATAGAGTACTCCACCGGTATATTCATATCCTACGGTATAGAGTGTGGAGGAACTGGCGGCTGATTCGTAGAAATCCACTTTTGCAATACGTACTCCGGCGCCGATAGAGTAATTCCGAAAAGTTAGTTCCGGACCCATTTTATACACGGTTCCTTTTATTTCTCCATGTTTGAGACTGGCTCCATACTGGTCACCTAATCCCCCAGGGATACTTACAATAAATCGGTAATTACCTGCAGAAAGATTGATATTTATTTCTTTTTCTACTTTAGAATCAGAAGAACTTACACCTGATAAGTCAATTCCTTCATTCTTAACAACAGAACTTCCGCGCATTATTACGTATCCGCTTCCCTGCATATCATTCCAGGAGTTCAATCCTTTGAAGAGTTCTAATTTGATTTTAATATCTGCGTTTTCACTCAGTGTAAAATCTACAGCTTTCACATCTATTTTATTATTTCTATCTATAACTGTGCCCAGTATGACAGTTGCGGCATCCTGTTCATCCAATTCCTCCTGGGTGGGTATAAACCAGGGATAATTAAACTGATTGGGTTCATAGGTATATACCGAACGTCCGCCAGTGGGATAGGTGACCTGTTTAAGCATACCTGCCAGACAGGAGTCAAAATGGTAAGTCCGGTTGGCCTTCTTTGTTTGTTTGGCGGATAGTTGTTTTCCCAGAGTTTGACCCCATAACAGTTTTTCAAAATCTGGTGTTGTACTGGTATTGGAAGATTGTCCGTTATAATAGCCCCAATAATCCATGGCATAGGATGTTTTTACGGGAAGCTGCGGAGTGTAATAATCAAAATTGTATTTGTTATGTACTGTTGAGGTGCCTATGATTTCGTGTATGGAAAGAAGTTTGAGACGTCTTTTTGCTTTCTCTATATCAAATGTAAAACCAGTAATTGAGGGCGGTCTCCAATAATTTCCTACCGTAGTGGTTACAAAATAGTCGTAGGTAAACTTAAATCGTTTGGGAGTGGCACCCCATGCACTTTGCCGGGCAGATATTTTAATTTCATCGAGTTTTTTCCCGTTTTGCAAATCATTGCGCGTACTGGTAATGAACTCAATCGTGTAATTATCCGTTTGGATAGAGGATAAGGTTAACTCGGGTGCGCTAAAATTAGTTATGGGCTCATAATGCTGACTGACATCAAGGAATCCAAGTCCTCCATGAGGGCTACTTAAAGCGACTGTCTGGTTTTCTGTACGCTGATAGGGATATAGCGTAGCGCTTGTGTAAGCATATTTGATAGTTTGTCCATTGGGATAGACCGTTTCGGTAAGGTAATAGGTAGCGGACACTAAATCTGGCATATCATATATATATGTATTTTGCAGAGAACCAAAATAGTGGATAATTCCTGTTTCAGTTGTGATCTGCCATCTCTGATTAATCAGTTCTATATTAACAGGTTTCTCTTTTTTTAATTGATGAACGGTATTTGTACGGTGATCAATAAAGAATTTACCGGAGTGACCGGGATAGGAAAACGAGAATAGATCTGGTTGTAGCCTTCCCGCTGCGGCATCTGTAAAGAAGCCGTTATATTTATTTTTATCATTCGTGCGGTAGGGGATGACTGTGTAATTACTAAAAATACCCTGCGGATAATAATCCAGATGTGATTTGAAAAAAAGATTATTATCCTTTTTTCCGACTACATTCTGTACAATTACCCCTCCTACATTGAGGTTCCAGCCCAGACCGGTCCAACCGGCTTCTTCGTCGACTTTGATTCCGGAGGAGTGGTAACGCATGGTAAGGGGAATCTCTATCACGCCATCTTTCAGGGTGTAGATAGGCACCGTAATGTCGGGACTGCCGTTATACAGATCCACGGGGTGGTCTATAAATTTGGTAAAGGAGGCGACCGTTGGTGTTTCGACTTTCATAAACGCCTGGTCGTGTTCATTCTTTTGGGCTGTAAGGGGAAAGAGTGCCGCCTGTAGCCATAGTAAAGCTAAAAGATACTTTTTTGTCATAATAAATTTTTTAAGTTGTGAGACATTGAGTTGTATTCTTACTTACTAATATATTTTTTCCGCAAACTGTTAACCGGACGATTGGGGAAGTGGTATTTTACAAAATGTCAAACAGGCATGCAGTGACATTTTGTAAATTAAATGTGCTGTGAAGGTTGTTTTCCGGGCCTTTGTTAAGGGAGGGTTTAAATATTGTGCTCTCACAGAGTTAAGTTTTTTCACTTTGTAAGGGTTTTGTAGGGATCGGTAAGCAGCCAGATAGCCGGAAGGGAACCCGGATAGTAAAGAGAAAGGAAGGAGGGAAAGGAAAAGGGCGGCTTTTGCCTTCAAAAAGTCAGCCGGAGGAGAATCATCTGACAGGAGCAACCAGGGGGAAAAAGGGGCTTTTTCCCCCTTTCCGGAGGCTGTGTAGGGGTGTTGGGGAGGTTTTTGAAACGGGAATGCTGGGTTTTTGGAACGAAAACGCCTTCTCTTTGCCACGAGAACGCCTTGTCGTTGGCACGAGTCGGCCTACTCTGTGTACTGACATGGCGGAGTCATGGCACTGACACGGCGTAGTCGTCCCACTGAGTACGTCGTACTGGAAAAGGGCCTTTTCTAAACTACCGGAAGAGAAGACCGGGGTTGTTTTTATAAAGGCTGAAAAGGGATCGGATAGAAAGGAAAAGTAGAAATAACCTGGCAAAAAGACAATCACAACCTGGATAGAGGGGATATGTTATCCTCGGCTAATGACTCTCCGGATCTCCTGATCCGGACTCCCCTCGTCGTTGAAAATATATAA
>JAJQES010000515.1 GCA_021201565.1 Tannerellaceae bacterium | reverse complement strand
AATAATAACTTTATTCATTCTAAAAAGCTCAAAATTATGAAACGCAAAAGTACTTTTAGTGTTCTGTTTTTTCTTAGAACCGATCAGCCAAAAAAGAACGGAGAAGTGGCCATCCGGGTAAGGATAACCATTGATTCTCTGACATCTACCTTCAACACAAATCTATTTGTTCAGCCAGCGGATTGGAATAAAAAGACCGCAAAGGCAGTTGTAAATAGAAAAAGAAACAATACCGAAGTAGTCTCCCGCATCAACCGCTCGCTTGAAAGCCTACGGGTGAAGATAAGACAGCTATATGACAGATACTGCCATGAACAAGGTTTCGCTTTACCCGAGGACATAAAGAATAGTATTCTGGGAACGGAAGAAAAAAAGAAAACAGTTTCTTTCTACTGTAATGAATATATCACCCTTAAATCTAAAAAGGTGGGTATTAGCTTAGGAGACAAAGCCTTTCACAGATATGAAGTAACAAGAGATAGATTTTTCGAGTATATAAAACTTCGATATAAAAAAACAGACTTATACCTAAAAGACCTAACCCCTGATATGATTGACGGCTTTTATATGTTCTTTCGCCAGTATTACAATATAAAACACAATACTGCCCTCAAATACATGCAGCGGTTTGAATCCATCCTTACTTTTACCAAAAACAAAGGAGAAGTATTTTCCGATCCCTTCGTTAGTTTTCAATATAGGTATGAAAAAGTAGACCGGGATTTTCTGGTCTTAGAAGAAATCGAAACCCTAATGGAAAAGAGCTTTAAAACAAAAAGACTGGCACAGGTAAGAGACATTTTTGTCTTTAGCTGTTTTACAGGTTTGGCCTATACCGATCTGGAAAGTCTCTCAATGCAGCATATTAAAACATCTTTTGATGGAACCCTGTGGATAGATAAGAAACGGGTAAAAACCGGAGTGGATTCAAAAATCAAACTCATGGATATACCCCGCTCTATCCTTGAAAAATACATAGGTAAAAAGATAGAAAAAGAGGATTTAGAAAATCCCTCGGATAAAAAAGTCCTCCCTGTCATCACCAATCAAAAGATGAACGAATACTTAGAAGAGATTGCCACTATCTGCGGGATAAACAAAGAACTGACCTGTCACACAGCCCGCCATACGTTTGCAACTCTCTGTCTTACTATGGGAACGCCGATAGAAAGTGTATCTAAAATGCTCGGTCATACTTCGATCTCAACTACTCAGATTTATGCCCGTGTAATTGACAGGAAATTAAGTCACGATATGAGTAAATTAGAACAGGCTTTACGGGGAAAGAACATTGTAAACGTATATAAATAAAAAGAACCATGAAAAAAGGAACAATACATATAGATTACACCAACTGCGCTAACCCGGTGTTACATATAGTACTTGAAAACGGTGAACTCTGGCTAAGTGAATACGAACTGACGGAACTATTACAAACCTATACCCGGACCATCCGGGCGAAGATTAAGACCCTTATAAAAGAAGGATTCCTTTACGAGTTAGAAATAAGCCGGGATGAAAGAGAAGAAGTTAGCGGTCAGGTATTTATTACAACCTACTACAACCTGGATGTCCTTATTCATCTATCTTACCGCATTAACACGACTCCGGCCTGTCTTTTAAGAGAGTGGTTTAAAACAAAACTTAGTCAGAAGCAAGCCGAAACAAGAAAAGAAGAACTAATTCTTACCGGAACAGGATTTTGGAGAAAAGAAAGACGGTTTATTTTAAACTAAGAAGAACCAAAAAAGGGAAATTACTTCCCTTTTTTGGTTTTATAAAACCTCTCTTACTTAGCCAGATGATACAATAAGCAGCCAAATGACCCCAGTCAGATCAGATTCTTATAAATGCAATTCTTTTTTTTATAGTTTTGGCGGGTGAGATAAAAAAATAATGAGTAATGAATAGTAAAAACGCCAAATCAATTTCCCTTTTAGAATACCTATCCGCTTTAGGCCATCATCCTACCTTACGGCAGAGTGATAACTATTGGTATCTCTCTCCCCTTAGAGAGGAAAAGACACCTTCTTTTAAAGTAAGCCGGATAAAAAATCTCTGGTATGACTTCGGACTGGCCAAGGGAGGAACTATAATAGACTTTACCCTTCTTTATTATAAAATAACGGAGGTAAAAGAAGCACTAAGAAAAATAGAAGAAAAGACAGATACTTTGTCCTCCATTTCTTTCTCTTTTCAAAAGCCAGTTTCCACTTTTAAGATCCAGCAACTAAAGCCCATCGAAAACAAAGTCCTTATAGAATACCTTACAGAAAGAGGAATCCCTCTTTCTATTGCAAGAGAGCATATAGAGGAAATTTACTTTAGCCGGGAAGATAAAACCTACTTTGCCCTTGGCTTTGAAAACCGCTCCGGCGGATATGAACTAAGAAATAAATATTTTAAAGGCTGCCTTCCCCCTAAAGACATCACTATCATCCAAAATGGAAGTGATACATGTAATGTCTTTGAAGGGTTTATAAACTACCTTTCTTACCTTACCATAAAGGCCGAAATCCCGGCTTTCCTGCCCTCCAACGACCCAGAAGATCACCTCATACTGAACAGCGTACAGAGTCTTTCTAAGGCTCTAAAACCGCTTACAGAATACCCAACTATCATCTGTTATCCGGATAATGATAACGCCGGAAAAAAGGCTGTAGAAGAGCTAAAAAAACACTTCCCGAATTTACAGGATAACTCCTTTTTTTACAAAGAAGAGAACGACCTGAATGACTACCTCTGTAAAGCGCAAAGACACCAGAAAAAAGAAGAGCAGAGCCGGAAACCGGTCCTTAGACACAGACGGCGGCTCCGGTAGGCATGCGGCCCGGGACCGCAGGCTTTTAAAAAAGCCATAGCTTATTAGGGCATTTTCTTAACGCTTCGTTTCACTCCCGCTAAAAATGCCCAATAAGCAAAAGGGGCTGCCCCTTTTGAAACCCCGGAGAAGATACCCAACATCAAAAAACACAAATATGGGATACGTAGTACTTCATCTAAAAAAACCAAAAGGCAGTAACCACGCCCTATCGGCCCATACGGAAAGAAAAGTCGATCCTAACAATGCCGACTTCAAACGAACCCATCTGAACCGGGAACTAATCCCGTTTCCCGAAGCAGTAAAAAACCGGTCGGAAGCGATCACGTACCGTCTGGAGCATGCTGGTCTTAGCCGGAAGATAGGAAAAAATCAGGTCACCTCTTTCCTTGTTATGCTAAGTGGAAGCCCTGAAGATATGATCCGTATAGAAAAAGAAGGCCGCTTAGAAGAATGGTGTGATAAGAACATCCAGTGGTTAGAAGATACCTTTGGAAAAGAAAATGTTGTTTCAGCGCTCCTTCACCGGGACGAAAAAACCCCTCACATCCATGCAACAATCGTTCCGATAGTAAAGGGAGAAAGAAGAAAAGCCAGCTTAGAGGAAAATAACGGCAAAAGGAAATACAAAAAAAAGAATCCTAACCGCCCCCGTCTTTGTGCCGACGATGTAATCACAAGGGAAAAACTGGAAGGCTACCAGGATAGCTATGCCCTCTACATGGACCCCTTCGGACTTCAAAGAGGAATAAAAGGATCAGAAGCCCGGCATATAGATACGGCTGATTACTATAGGAGGATCACAAAAGAAATCAAAAAACTGGAAGATCAGATCCGCCTACTTCAAAAATCAGAGCTGGAAATTCAGACCCACATAGAAAGCCTTCACACAAAAGAAAAGATAGAGAAAGTAAAAGACCAGCTATTTTCCACTGTCGGAAACCTTTTTGGCAGCAACAAGCAGGAACTACTAAAAGAAGAAAACCGGAATCTATCCTATAAAATAGAAGATCTTAAAAAAGAAATCCAGACCCTACATAATACCCTTTTACAGGAAAGAAAGGAATATAAAGAAACACTAAGTGGGCTTATTAATTTTGTAGATAAGATCAATAAACGCTTTCCACAGGCAAAAGATTTTTTAGAGGTCGAAGAACTGTGCAAAAACATCGGTCTGGATGAAAGTACGATCATAAAACTACTAAAGGGAAATCCGGTTCCTTCATACAGTGGAAAACTATATTCCGACTCACACCGAAAGTATTTTCCTGTGGAGAGCAGTACGTTAGAGATTATACAGAATCCCCGGACTGATAAAATACATTTAGTGGTAGATCAGATAGATATCGGAGACTGGTTCAAAAAGAAATCAGAGGAATACAGACAAAAAGAGCCCATTAAAAAGATCCAAAAAGGCAGAAGGTTGTAAATTAAACTCCCGAAAATACAAATCCACTTTGCAGGAGACCTTCGGAAAGTCTCGAAAGTAGTTTACAATTCTGCGGGAAGGTGTCGGAAAGTCCCGAAAGCGTTTTACAAACCTGCAGGAGACGTTCGGCAGTTTCCGAAAGGGGTTTTCAAACTTGCGGGAGGCTATCGGAAACCTCCGACAGCCTCCCGCAGTTCTGTAATGCTATAATCTGTTACGCTTTTTGTAAAAGAGCCATTTCTTTTTTGAGAATTTCCAGTTCTCTTTGTGTCAATGAATGAGATCTTTTCTCTAATTCAAGTTCTTTATCTTTCGTTTCAAGTTTAGTATTGAAAACTTCTTGTTCTTTAAGAATTAATTTATCAGTCAAATTAAGAATGTGTTCAACACCTTGAGTGAAAGTTTGATTTTGAGTACCCTCAACACATAAAATACCACCAGCTTGAATTTGGTTGTCTTTGAAAATATTTATCGCAGTTTCTTTTACGTTTGAATATTTTATTTTTTCAGCACTTATACCAAACACTTTAGCAATCTCTATCAAAATTTCATCCGGTATGATTTCCATATCTTCTAACTCTGAAACTTTTTGCTGTCTCCATCCAAGTTTCTCTGCTAAGTCTTTTTGGGTCCAATCAAAAAGGTCGCGTAATTTTGCTATATTTCTTCCATGATGAATGGGAGATGCTATAAGTGGTAAAATTGCTTCTTTGATAACGTTTTTCTTTGTTGTCATAATACCAAGAGTTTAATGTTGTGAACC